>JASMME010000027.1:0-1629 GCA_030748365.1 Lutibacter sp. | reverse complement strand
TCAACAGAAAACATCTGGAAAAACTTTGCCGTATGGGCAGTCCTCAAAGGGATTGAACTACCAGACTGGAAACAGTTACAGGGGGTGCCTGCACGCAGAATCAAAGGAAGGTTTGATGACTTACAAAAGATACGGGTATTTAAAGAATCTATTCCCGACTGGTTGGATGCGCTTTGTGTAAAAGAACTGGGTGCTGCACACTGGTCTAAAGAGATCAGGGCCTTAAACGAACAAGCACCGGTCGTGTTACGTACAAACACCCTTAAGATTGACCGGTTATTATTACAGCGAAAACTGGCAGAGGAAGGAATTGAAACAGCGGTGTTAGACACCTATCCGGATGCCTTACAACTGGTAGAACGGGCCAATGTCTTTCAAACAGCCTGTTTTAAACAGGGCTTCTTTGAAATGCAGGACGCTTCCTCACAACAGGTAGCAGCCATGCTGGATGTAAAACCTGGGATGCGGGTGATTGATACCTGTGCTGGAGCAGGGGGAAAAACCTTGCACCTCGCTGCTTTGATGGAAAACAAAGGACAACTGATTGCTACAGACCTTTATGAAAGCAAACTGAAAAAATTAAAAATCCGGGCTCGCAGGGCCGGGGTTCACAATGTCACTACCAGGCCCATCACCACACAAAAAGTGATGAAGAAACTACACAACACAGCAGATGCCGTATTAATCGATGCACCTTGTAGCGGTATCGGTGTGTTAAAAAGAAATCCTGACAGTAAGTGGAAATTACAAGCTGATTTTGTAGCAAACATTATCAAGACCCAGGCAGACATCCTTGAAAACTATGCCAAACTGGTCAAGGTAAACGGCCAAGTGGTCTATGCTACCTGTTCCATTTTGCCCTCGGAAAACGAACACCAAATAGCCGCCTTCCTGAAAAATAACCCTCATTTCGACTTTGTGAAAGAGCAGAAGGTATCTGCCTATAAAAGTGGGTTTGATGGCTTTTATATGGCACTGCTAAAACGGGTAAAATAGGGCGATAAACTAGCTTATCAGAGACGCACCGTTTAGATCGGTCGTCAGCACTTCACTCATATAATCGAGGTAGGGCCGCATGGCCTGGCAGCTTTTGTCTACTTCCATTAAAAACCCAGGTTGCAACAGCTCTTTATCAGAGAAACACCTTTTTACGACAAACTGTTTCATTCTAATCAGGTCAATGTCTGGATGGTGCCTGTCAAAGTCACGGGGGGCTGTTTTTAATGAACTTCCCTCCAAACAGCCAAAACAGCTGATAAAATCTGGATGACGCAGGATAGAACGCATTATGGAAGCATCCATTTCAAACTCCTTTCGAATGCGGAACAAATCTTCTTTATTCGGATTCCAAAATCCCCCAGCTAAAAAGCTACCGCCAGGTTCAATATGCAAATAATAACTACCCCGCAAACGCTTGGTCAAACGGGAAAAATACCCCGAAAAATGATTTTTATAGGGAGTTTTATTCTTAGAAAAGCGAACATCCCGGTAGATACGAAACATATGGGGGCTGTCTACCTTATCATGGGCTTTCAGCAGCAACTGTAGGGCCTGGTAAAGCAGTAAGGTCTTTTCTTGTTCTTCTTTAAAAATGGTTTTGTGTGCCTGGAACCAATCCCGGTTATTGTT
>JASMME010000279.1 GCA_030748365.1 Lutibacter sp. | reverse complement strand
TGAAAAAGTAGCGGGTATCAAATTATTTCTTGGTTCTTCTACCGGGAATATGCTGGTGGATGACGAGGCGGTACTGGAAAAAATCTTTGCTTCCACCGATATGTTAATCGCCGTTCACTGTGAGGATGAGGCCACTATCAGGGAACACCTGGAAGCTTGTAAGGCGCGTTATGGAGATGCTATTCCCATAACAGCCCATCCGAAAATACGAAGTGAGGAAGCTTGCTACCTCTCTTCTTCAAAAGCGGTGGCACTGGCTAAGAAAACAGGGGCCCGGCTACATGTGTTCCACCTGTCCACAGCAAAGGAAACGGCGCTGTTCACCAATAAAATACCCCTGGAAAAGAAGCGAATCACTTCAGAGGTTTGTATACACCACCTTTGGTTTGATGACAAAGACTACGAGGAGAAAGGCACGCTGATTAAATGGAATCCAGCCGTTAAGACCAAGGCAGATAAAGAGGGTTTGTGGAAAGCCTTGCTAGAAGATAAAATCGATGTAATCGCTACCGATCACGCCCCCCATACACTGGAAGAAAAACAACAGGTATACACCAAAGCGCCTAGTGGCGGTCCGATGGTTCAACACGCCCTACCAGCCATGTTAAAAGCCTATAGAAAAGGCCGCATTTCAATAGAGAAAATTGTCGAAAAAATGTGTCACAATCCCGCCATCCTTTTCAACATAGAAAAAAGAGGTTTTATCAGGGAAGGCTATTTTGCGGACCTGGTATTGGTCGATATAGCGAGCCCCTATACCGTTAGCAAAGATAATATTCATTATAAATGCGGTTGGTCTCCCATGGAAGGCACCACCTTTTATTCAAAAATCACCCATACTTTTGTCAATGGAAACCTCGTATATCACAAAGGGGTTTTTGACGATAAAACCAAGGGTAAACGATTATTTTTTAAACCTAGCAATGAAAAAATACATTGACAAAATAGCCTTGGTGGTGTTGGCGCTCTTTCTCGTTCATTGCACGAGTAATACCATCATGAAGGCCCCTGAAAACCTAATCCCAAAGGAGCAGATGGTGTTGGTGCTGACCGATTTACTATTGGCCTCCGGCGGACACCAGATTAAGAATGTCAACCTGAAAAGGAATGTGAACTACAGCCCCTTGGTTTTTGATAAGTACGGAATTGATTCTACCCGTTTTAAAGAGAGCAATCTATTCTATGCCTCGAGAATTGACGAGTATCAGGAGATCCTGTCTCGGGTAAACGACACCCTGTTGGCTATGAAAGACCAAGTAGAAACAGCCATTGCAAAAACAGATTCGATACGACGCATAAAGGATGATTCCCTTTATCAGAAACGAAAAAAACCAGTGATTTCTCCTAAAAAAAATAACGGCCGGCCGGCCCTTAGCGATTCCCTGACAACACCCCTTACAATCGAATAATACCTATCTATGACCTGGCATACTGTGCGCAGACTTTTTTAATGACCTGATCAATCGGCTCAAAGGAAAAGGCGAGGGCCCGGTGAATTTTTTCAGAGGAATAGGCCTGCTTATGATGCAAAGACCTGGCAGCATGCTTTGTCAGCAAAGGGGATTTTTTGGAAAAAAGACTTCTAACAAAGCCCACTCTCCAAAGGAATTCCGTGATCCAGGGGGGGAGGTTGATAAAGGGTACTTTTTTTTCGAAGGCGCTCGCTATGGCAGATAGTATTTCCCGACAACTACGGTTTTCAGACACCAGGATATAGCCCTCGTTGGTCTGGGTGCTGTTGGTCAGGCAAATCATAGCTTTTACCACATCTTCTACCGAAACATAGCCGGTGATACCTTCGGTATACCATGGCAAGCCACGGCTGCCCCGGTCAAAAATAGCGCCTGATCCTTTTTTCCAGAAACCACCACCCAAAATAACCCCAGGGTGTACAATGACTACTGATACTCCTTCTTGAGAAGCGCGCCATACTTCCATTTCTGCCTGGTATTTCGTCTGTGCATAGGCATGGTGATCCGCTTCCGGATTCCATTCATTTGTTTCATCCGCCACAGCCCCAACAGCAGTGCCAATGGTGGCTATGGAACTGACAAAACAAAGTTTTTGAACCCCTGTGTCAATACACAGGTTGACCACATGGGCCGTTCCCTCGGTATTGATCCGGTACATCGCAGCAGCATCCTTTGGATCAAAAGAGACCAGTGCCGCACAGTGGTATACCTGGGAAACCCCCTCAAAAGCCATCGCTAAAGTGGCCGGTTCGCCAAGGTCTGCGGGTATCCAAACAATCTTGTTGAAGTATTCTTCTACCTCACCCGTATAATAGCCAAACACCGCTTTTACAGCATTTAAATCACTGTTTTTTCGGTAGATAGCCCTAACCGATTTGTTTTCCAGCAAAAGGTGATACAATAAATGAGC
>JASMME010000278.1 GCA_030748365.1 Lutibacter sp. | reverse complement strand
GTTTACGGGGAATACATCCCCTTTTTTAACACAGGAAATATAGCCTCTTTTATTCTGTCAAAGACATCTTTGTGAAATATTCAATGATACTGCTTTTCGCGCCATATATCAGAAAAGAAAGGGGGGGGGGTATTTTAGCAACATACTATGTCCGCATAATAAATTTTATATATTTGTCAACAAACTTAACCTAAAATAATTATGGAGAAAATCAAAAAAAGAGTAAAATTACTATGGGCGGCATTGATGCTCGTCCCTTTGATTACCTGGTCTCAGACAGAGGTTACAGGAAAGGTGTTAGACGCTGACGGAGCGGGTGTTCCCTTCGCAACCGTTATAGAAAACGGTACGTCAAACGGAACCACTACCGATGAAAACGGTGCTTTTCAATTGTCGGTTTCCAAATTACCTACCAACATTACGGCTTCCTTTGTAGGTTTTGAAACTAAGAAGCTATATGTAAACAGTGAGTACAATGTTTCGATTACCTTACAAGAAGAAAGTGTAGGGCTAGATGAAGTGGTGGTAACGGGTAACCGTGCCAAGCCAAGAACGATTCTGGATTCACCCGTACCTATTGACAATATTGGTGTAAAGGAGTTGACCTCCAGTGGTAAAACAACCATTGAGCGAATGCTTACTTTTAAGGTACCATCTTTTAATGCACAAAACCAAGCCATCTCAGATGCAACTGCGCATTATGACCCAGCTGATTTAAGAGGTCTGGGCCCCAGTAGAACCTTGGTATTGGTCAATGGAAAACGTAAAAATCAAAGTGCGCAGGTTTACCTGAACCGTACCCCTGGAAAAGGGGAGGTGGGTGTTGACCTGAAAAGTATCCCCGTTGCGGCCATTGAGCGCGTAGAGGTACTGCGTGATGGCGCTTCTGCACAATATGGTTCAGATGCAATTGCCGGAGTAATCAACATGGTATTGAAAAAGAACGTGTCCTATTCCACGGTGACCACCAAAGCCGGTATCACCTCTGAAGGGGATGGTTTTAACATTGGTGCCGATTATAACACCGCCTTTAATTTTGGCGAGGGTGGCTACCTAAACATAACCCTGGGTTATTACAACCAGAAACTAACCAACAGGGCCGGTACGCCTGGCTTGTCGGATTTACCGACAAACCCCCAACAAAACTGGGTAGACTGGGCTACAGAAAACCCTGATTTGGGCATGCATGTTGGACAACCCGATATGGAGAAAAAGGACTTTTTTGTCAATATGTCGCATCCTATAGGAGAAGATGCAGAATTTTACTCCTTCCACGGATACACCACCAGAACCGGACGTAGTTTTGCTTATTACAGAGCGCCTTATTGGAGGCAGTCAAGTGTTGGAGATGCAGGATTTATTACCCGCCCCGAAGATTTTATCGGGTACCAACCTACTTTTGAAACGGCCATCGACGACCATATCAATGCCATGGGAATCAATTTTTCCATGAGTGATAACTGGAATGCCGATGCCAGTGTAACCTATGGAGCCAACACCGTATTCTATACGGTTAACAACTCGGTAAACAGGGATTACCTCGCAGATCACGGTACTTCTCCAAGAACTTTTCATCCCGGCGGCTACCGCCTTCAGAACCTAATAGGGAACCTAGATTTGACGGGCACCTTGTCTGATCAGGTGAGCTTGGCCTTGGGGTTAGAGTACAAAAAGGAATATTTCAGTGCCTACGAAGGAGACCCCCGCTCTTACTACAAAGGAGGGTCTGATTCTTTTGCAGGCATCAAGCCCGCTGAGGCAGGTGACTGGGACAGGAATAACTTTGCGGCCTACGCACAGTTGGACTACGACCTAAGCGATGATTTGTTGTTGGGTGTGGCCGGTAGGTACGAAGACTATAGTGATTTTGGCGACAATTTCTCCTGGAAAGTGAACGGACGCTATAAGCTAGGTGATGGCGGCGCCCTAAGGGCTTCTTACAGTACTGGTTTTAGGGCACCTACCCTACACCAGCGTCACCTGACAAATAGCCAGTATATCATTGTTGCAGGCTCCAGCGAGCCTTTGTTACAAGGAACCCTGGCAAACGACAATGCGGCTGTAGCTGCGTTGGGTGTACCAAATTTATTTGCTGAAACAGCTAAAAACCTTTCAGCTGGTCTAACCTATAGGTTTAATAACAACTTCTCTGCTTCTTTTGATATTTATCAAATCAATGTAGATGACCGGGTGTTATTCTCTTCGCAAATCGGTGCCCTAGACGGTAATTTAGATGGTTCCGATGCTGTAGAGCAGATCCTGGTTAACAACAATGTGGTAGCCGTACAGTTCTTTATCAATGCTGGTAATACCAAAACCACGGGTGCTGACTTGGTATTGAACTATAAAGGAGATACCGGATTTGGAGCCAGCTTGGCTGCC
>JASMME010000277.1 GCA_030748365.1 Lutibacter sp. | reverse complement strand
CTTAAATGCCTTAAATAACTCATAATTAACAACGAGGAAACCCCCAGTTTTTCTTTTGCGACTTCACAGGCACTGGAAATACCGTTGATGACTGTTTCAAAGGAAATCCCCCGGGAGGTATGTGTTTGTGGATCGAACATGATTTCGGTATGCCGAATTTGTTGTTGGGCACATTTTTCTAGGTAGGCATAGGTAAGATCGTAAAAATCTTGGACTGTAATCAACACAGCGGCCCCCTGGTAATAGATGTCCAGGAAGTCTTGCAGACAATTAAACTGGTAGGCTTTTTGTAGTTCTTCTACCGTTTTATAAGGGATGCTCAGTTTATTTCTTTGGGCAATTTCAAACATCAATGCAGGCTCAAAAGTACCTTCGATATGTAGGTGAAGTTCAGCTTTGGGTAGGTTTTGTATAAATGCGTTCATCTATGCTTTATGCTTATGGTTATATGGATTTGCTTGGTCTGTATGCTTATTGAAGCACTTGCACACACCTGGTCGATTGATTTACTTTTACGTAGCATACGGCTAAAGTAGCTATTTAATTTTTTTGTTTGATATTTGTTGAAAAATAAAATTAGATGAATGACCATGTGGCTTTGTCCATGTGCTAGCTGAACTAAGAGAGATTGGATAAATAATTCCATAAGTTTTACCTGCTAGACCCACCGACAAGCGGCTGTTTTCATTTATATTTTTTATCTGTGCAGTAATGATTGATTTTCTATGTTCAGAAACGATAAAAAAATAAACAGAATGAGAAAAATACTACAAATAACCACAGCAGTGCTGATCCTGGTTTATATAACAAATAATTCCAAAGAATCCGTTATGAAGAAAATTGAAGTAGGCGATACAGTTCCTAGCTTTACCCTTTTAGACCATGAGGGTCAGGCATTTACAGTAGACAATACGCTTGGGAAACCACTGGTAATTTATTTTTATCCCAAGGACGATACCCCGGGGTGTACCAGGGAGGCCTGTAGGTTTCGAGACGATTTTGAACGCTTTACAGATTTGGGTACATTGGTCATAGGTATCAGTGCCGATTCGGTGGAATCTCACAAAAAATTTCGTGAAAAATACCAGTTGCCCTATACACTATTAGCCGATACTGACAACGAGGTTCGTCAGTTATTTGGCGTTCCGAAAAGTATGTTATTTCTCCCTGGTAGGGTTACCTATGTGATTGATCGTAAAGGAATCGTGCGCTATGTTTTTAACAGCCAGTTCAATGCGACCCAACACGTTGAAGAGGCCCTTAAGGTCTTAAACGAGTTGTAGAGTAGGGCGATTGCTTATTTCATTGGATGAGCCTAGTGCATTTTGCCAATTTTTTTGCTAAATAAGAACGGCAGTTTGGCATACTAAATAGAATAAGCTCATAATTGCCCGCTAATTCTTTTTCACGTACCTTTGCAGCACTTACTTAAAAGCATATATTAATGGCAAGTGTAAAAAATTTAAAGAAGGATATCAACCAGGTACTGGGAGATGTTCTTGGAACCTGTTATCTATGGGAACAGGCACATCCTGAAGCTGACAAAAAAGCGTCTGGCAAGCTTATGGAAGAAACCATTGCTCTTTTTGATGGGCTAATCAATAAGCTACACGCCAAGGATGTAAAAGATAAGAAAAGTCATTTTAAAACCATTGGCAAGGAACTGGAGACCAAGGCGACAGCTTTGCTTGAAAAAATTGCCAAATTGTAAATTTTTTAGTAAATTTAGATACGAAAAAAGTGTGTTGCCACGTTTTTTGTATATACCAACTAAAAACTTACAAGATTTATGCCCAGAGCCATGTACGAGTACACCAAGAAGGTGCTCCTAAAGGTCAGCTTTGACAATGAATTGTTTGAAAAGGAATTAATAAAAGCAGAAGAGAGGCTACTGCCACATGAGCTTAAAGAATTGTTTCTTTGGCTCTCAGATTTCACCCTACATCATCCCAAACTCAGGCCCTCTTTTACCTTGATTAAAGACAAAAAAAGAAAAATTTAGACTTCTTTTTTTAGTACCGGGCTAATGATGTTTACATCATTGAAGACGATGACGGTCTTCACAATGCGGTCAATGCTTACTTTTAGGGCTTCTATAAGGTGCATTTTTAGCTGTGATTTGTGAAAAATCAAACTGACTTCACGTGCGGGTGCTGTTCCAGAGAACTCACGCAGATACATCCGGTCTTTATCTTCCAGGTCCAGACTGTGAAGATAAGGTAATAATGTCATTCCCAGTCCTTCTTTCGATAACTTTATAATGGTGTCAAAACTCCCACTGAACAGCTGAAGCCTGTTGTCTATATCTTTTTCAAAGGTATTGCATAAATTTAAGACACTGTCCTTAAAGCAATGGCCATCCTTTAGTAATAATATATCCTGAATATCCAGGTCT
>JASMME010000276.1 GCA_030748365.1 Lutibacter sp. | reverse complement strand
CAATGTTTCCTGATCGGATGGTTTTACCCAAGATAGAAACCAGTGCACAATTGGCTTGTAAATTACTTTTTAGCGGTAGTACATCGCTTGCTAGATTGGGATAGACAGAAAGGGGCTGAGTAGGTATTTCCTCAGAAGAAATCAATGGAGATTCAAAGACTTTGGCAACCAGCACATGGCTTAATGACGTATTGTACTTAGGAATGTGCAGCTGATCTTGTGTGAAAGCAGTGAGCAACAGGGCCATAAAGGCCACTAACAGAATGGTCTTTTTCATATATAAGCAATTTTATGGGTGAAAAGCGTGTAAAACCAATCACCATTTTTTTTTTCAAATATACACATTATTCCTAAACAAATAATGTTTTAGTCTGATATTGTGATTTTTACATTACTAAAATGGGTGTTTTTTAGTCTACTAATTTGGCCAAGTATTCCTGAATTAATTCATACAATCGACGCCCCTGCGTTCGATCATTATCATCATTTATCTGAAATTATCCAAGCGCTATGGGTACTTTACAAAGCCAACAATGTGTATATAGCACCTAAACATTTAGGTAAAATTTGAGGGATTTCTAGGGGAAAAACAGCAAAGAAATGGTGGGCTTATTATCGGGTAAGGTGACCGGGGAAATAGTTGAAAAACACCTTTGCAACCCGTCAACCATTCACTAATTATAGCAAAAAAAGCCCGTTGTAATCAACGGGCTTATAAGCCATTTCAATAAGCAGACAATATGGGCAACTGCCACTTGGCAGGGTACCTGCCTGTTACAGTTTCTTTTTAACCTCGACTTCCTGGTAGGCCTCGATGACATCACCGACCTTGATGTCGTTGTAATTCTTGATCTGCAATCCGCAATCGTAGCCCTTGGCAACTTCTTTGACATCGTCTTTAAAGCGCTTTAGGGAAGAGAGTTCGCCGGAATAGACCACCACGTTTTCCCGGAGGAGCCTGATTTTGGAATTTCTAAAGATTTTACCACTAATCACCATACAACCGGCTATGTTTCCAATTTTGGAAATCTTGTACACCTCGCGAATCTCTACATTTCCGGTTACTTCCTCTTTCAGTTCAGGAGATAGCATGCCTTCCATGGCATCCTTGAGGTCCTCGATGGCCGCATAGATGATTGAATAGGTTCTGATGTCAATTTCTTCGTTGTCAGCCAGGGTTCGGGCATTTCCAGAAGGCCTTACATTAAAGCCAACAATGATCGCATCGGAGGCAGAAGCCAGCAATACATCAGATTCGGTAATGGCACCTACCCCTTTGTGAATGATATTCACCTGTATCTCGTCGGTAGACAATTTCTGGAAGGAGTCAGTTAGGGCCTCCACTGAACCGTCCACATCTCCCTTAAGGATGATATTGAGCTCCTTAAAGTCTCCGAGGGCGATACGACGTCCGATCTCATCCAGGGTAATATGTCGCTGGGTTCTTACAGATTGCTCTCTTTGTAACTGAGAACGCTTGGCTGCAATTTGTTTGGCTTCTTTTTCATCTTCAAAAATATGGAATTTATCTCCAGCCTGTGGAGCACCGTCCAAGCCCAGGATAGAAACGGGTGTAGAAGGAGCCGCCTCGTCCATGGCATTGCCCCGTTCGTCGAACATGGCCTTTACCTTTCCACTGTGTTTTCCTGCCAACATATAATCACCTATCTTCAAGGTACCCTCCTGTACCAGCAAGGTAGAAACGTATCCACGTCCCTTATCGAGTAGGGCCTCTACCACCGTACCGAGAGCCCGTTTGTCTGGGTTGGCCTTCAGGTCGAGCATTTCAGCTTCTAAGAGTACTTTTTCTAGCAGTTCATCAATCCCCTGTCCTGTCTTGGCAGAAACATCGTGTGATTGTATCTTCCCACCCCAATCTTCTACCAAGAGGTTCATGGCAGACAATTGCTCTTTGATCTTGTCGGGATTGGCATTGGGCCTGTCAATCTTGTTGATGGCGAATACCATCGGTACACCCGCTGCCTGCGCATGACTAATGGCCTCCTTGGTCTGGGGCATCACGTCATCGTCAGCGGCAATAACAATGATGACCAAGTCGGTCACCTGGGCACCCCTGGCACGCATAGCGGTAAACGCTTCGTGACCCGGTGTGTCCAAAAAGGCCATTTTTTGACCGTCTTTGAGCTGCACGCCATAGGCACCAATATGCTGGGTGATTCCTCCGGATTCTCCGGCAATCACATTCTCTTCTCGAATATAATCCAACAGGGAGGTTTTCCCGTGGTCAACATGTCCCATAACGGTTACAATGGGTGCACGGCTTTTTAAATTTTGTGTTTTAACTTCTTTTATTTTTTCAATTATTTCTTCTGCTTTTTCTTCTTTTTTTGGATTATGTCCAAATTCTTTTACTAAATATTCAGCTGTATCTGAGT
>JASMME010000275.1 GCA_030748365.1 Lutibacter sp. | reverse complement strand
ATACAACAGAACATACACAAAGAACAAAAAGCCCCCCTATGAGAAAAATTATCCTAATCATTGTAAGCATCCTGATGGTCTTGCTGAGTCTTCAAATAGCTTCCAACCTTGCCGGGGGCAAAGACAACGGTAAAAAGCCACTGGCTAAAATCGTTAAAACCGTGTATACCAATACTGTTAGCAACCGATCGGTTCCGGTTATAATTAACAGTAGTGGTAGCCTGACGGCCTATCATAAAATCGATCTTTACGCCGAAGTACAAGGTGTTTTGGCATTTACGGAAACGCCTTTTAAACCGGGTACCCACTATGCCAAAGGCCAGGACATTATCAACCTGGACAGCCGACAATTTTACGCAGGTCTTCAAGCAGAAAAAAGTAAATTTTTTAGTGCCATTACCGCTGTCATGCCTGATATTCAGATGGATTATCCAAACGAATACCGTAAATGGCAAGACTATCTTAGCAGTATTGACATGGAAAAACCCCTACCAGAATTGCCAAAACCCGCTTCAGAAAAGGAACGTTTTTTTATGTCTGGCAGGGCCATCTATACCCAATACTACCTGGTACAGAACCAGGAATTAAAATTCAATAAATACCGCTTACAAGCCCCCTTTTCAGGGGTCTTAACAGAGGCTTTTGTCAGTCAGGGAACCTTGGTAAGGGCTGGGCAGAAATTGGGGGCATTTATCGACCCTAGCCAATACGAAATGGCCGTACACATACAGGGTACCTATGCCGGCCTTTTACAAAAAGGAAGTACTGTACATGTATACAATGCCGATAAAAGCCGTTCCTGGCAGGCAGAGGTGGCCAGGATCAATGCAAAGGTTGACCAAAATACCCAAACCATTGGGGTATACCTTCAGATTGAAGGAGAAGGGCTCCGGGAAGGTATGTACCTGGAAGCAGCCCTTCAGACCGGTACCATTGAAGAGGCCTTGGAGATTCCCCGAAAATTGTTGGTGGACGATTCTGCGGTTTTTGTGGTAGACAAAGACCGTCTTCAGCTCCAGACGATTGACCCAGTCTATTTTAATGAGGAAACTGTTATCATCAAGGGGCTCAAAGAGGGTACTTCCCTCCTCTCAAGGGTTTTACCCGGCGCCTATAACGGTATGTTGGTAAAAACCATTCAGGAACCTGTTAACTAAGCTTGCCATGAGAAAAATCCTGCTGTATTTTATCAAATACCCCGTAGCGGTCAATGTTTTTATCCTGGCCTTTATCATCTTTGGACTGTTGGGCATCAATTCGTTGAAATCCTCTTTTTTCCCCTTGTCACCCGCTGAGACCTTGCGTATCAACCTCACCTATCCCGGTGCTTCTCCCGAGGAAATGGAGGAAGGGATTGTCTTAAAGATTGAAGACAACCTAAAAGGGATTGTGGGAGTAGACCGCGTTACTTCCATATCCCGGGAAAATACGGCCACCATCACGGTTGAAATTGAAAAAGGGAAGAACATTGACGTGGTGCTTAGCGATGTAAAAAATGCCGTGGACAGGGTGCCTTCTTTTCCCGCTGGAATGGAACCCCCTGTAATTGCCAAACTGGAAAATCTTGCAGAAACCATTTCCTTTACGGTCAGTGGAGAAGGACTACCACTACACTCCTTAAAGCAATACGCCAGGAAGATTGAAAATGACATCCGGGGGATGGAAGGTATTTCCCAATTGACCATGACCGGTTTTCCGGACGAAGAAATAGCCATTACCCTCAGGGAGACTGCCCTGCGTAGCTATAAGCTTACTTTTCAAGAAGTGGCCCAGGCCGTGGCCAATAGCAACCTCCTAATCTCCGGGGGGAATATTAAAACGAAGGAGGAAGATTACCTAATCCGGGCCCGTAACAAGTTCTACCAAGGTGATGCCCTACGAAATATTGTGGTCAAAAGTGACCCTTCCGGAAACATCATCCGCCTAGACGATATCGCTAGCGTGAAAGATACCTGGTCGGAAAACCCGGACAGGATATATTTCAATGAAGCAGTTGCCATCAACATTGCCATCAACAATACGAACAGTGAAGACATGATTGCTACGGCTACCCTGATTAGGGAGTATATCAATGACTTCAACCAACAATACGAAAACATACAACTGAACATCGCCAATGACAATTCAGTCGTACTGATTCAGCGAACCAAACTACTGCTAGAGAACGGCTTTATCGGGGTGCTGCTCGTTTTGCTATTCCTCTCCTTGTTTCTAAACCCTAAGCTGGCTTTTTGGGTAGCGGCAGGCCTACCAATTTCCTTTTTTGGGATGTTTATTTTTGCGCCGATGATGGGCATTACCATCAACGTGCTTTCCTTGTTTGGAATGATCATTGTTATTGGAATTCTGGTGGATGACGGGATTGTTATCGGGGAAAATATCTACCACCATTACGAA
>JASMME010000274.1 GCA_030748365.1 Lutibacter sp. | reverse complement strand
AAGGGCCTAGTAATAAGCATTGATATATTGTAAACAGCTTTAAAAAATCAAAGCAATCGTATCCTAGTAAGTAATTAATAAACTCCTAGCAATAGTTCAATTGACAGGCCTTCGACCTACTATAAAAAATCCCAAAATCAAGGAAGCAGGGAAGGGTAAAAGAAATAAAGCAGTTATTTTTCTTTCCCCTTTTTTGCCCACCCAAAAAAAGGGTTAAAAAGGGCGTTTTAACAAGTATGGATACCTTGATATTTAGAAAAAACGTAGCAAGTGTATCAACATAAGAAAAAAGTAGCTTATAGCAATAGATCAATCGACAGGCCTTCGACCCATAGGAAATGGGAACCAGGAAATGGGTGGGTTCCCGAATAATATGGAGCTTGGTACTAAAAAGTGTTCAAACAAGCAGTCATTTTACCCAATACCCAGTTTCCAAACGAGGAACAAAGTGACATGGTCACCTGTTTATAAACAGCCTCCCCTATGTACGGAAAGCAATCTACAAAATCAATGCGAACCTACTATGCCTTCTTTTTACCCTGTTCTTTGGTATGTACTTCTTTGCGAAGACCACTGCTAGAAAATCGGTGGTCCCGGCGGTTATAGTACAGGGCAATGCCTTTTTCCTCGCAGTATTTGCGGCCGGTAAAATCCTTGTGTTCGTACTCATCACCGACGATGCGTACATCGATCGCAAAGGACCGCAATACATCTTCCAGGTCCTGTTCGGTGGCATAGGGCACCACCTCGTCTACAAATTTACAACCCTTTAGCTGTATATAGCGCTCCACCACCGATTGTACCGGCTTGTTCTTTTCAGGGCGGTCCAGGGTCGGATCTGTTTGCAAGCCACAGATCAGGTAATCACACTGGGACTTGGCTTCTTCCAGCATTTTGATATGGCCGGCGTGTAAAAGGTCGAAAGTACTAAAGGTAATGCCTGTTTTCATAGGTAGTTCTTAGGTTATATACTTGGTGGGGTTCCATAGGAATTGTCTATAAAAAATCCCAAAAGAGAGAAGAGAAAACCCCTTATTTTCCCCCGTAAATATACAAAGTTCTGAGCAAAAAGCCCTGGAAATACCGGGGTTTATAGTTGGCCAACAACGGCATAGACGTTGGCCACATTTCTCCCTATCCTTCTGGATTGTTTATACCCACTTCTTTATACTGTTTCTGCCAGGCGTATAGTCTATCAATAAGTTTTTTGGATTGCGCAATCATCCCTGGTAAATCCTCGGTTTGATTGCTGATTGTTATCTCAAAATTATTCACCCGGATTGTTGGTTTATCATCGGTATTCTCATAGACAAATGACAGGCTTATTTCCTGGCCTTTCTCATTGCCCTGAAATAGCTCCTCGATACGGTTCCAATCTAGGTTTTTGAGTTCCTCTATATCATCCGTTTTAACAGTAAATGTCAATACTGCTTTCTCGGTGTCTAGGCTTTGGTCGGATTGCCCATAGGAAAAAGCCATGTTCAGTAAAAAAAGAACGATGCAGAACGCGATTTTTAAGGCGGATTGTATCATCATATAATGGTTAAGGTTATTATCACTAACTAATAGCTTAAAGCAGGTGTCTATAAATCGTCTTTTGCAATCAAATTTACTCCACCGTAACACTCTTCGCCAGGTTCCGGGGCTGGTCTACATCGCAACCGCGCTGTAGGGCAATATAATAAGCCAACAGCTGTAAGGGGATACTCGCCAGCAACGGGGTCAGGGCTTCTTCACAGGCCGGAATCTCAATGAGGTGGTCAGCGAGTGCTTTTACTTGTACATCGCCTTCCGATACCACTGCTATGATCTTACCCTTCCGGGATTTGATCTCCTGGATATTGCTGAGCACTTTTTCATAGTGGTTCTTTTTGGTAGCGATGACCACCACTGGCATATGTTCATCAATCAGGGCAATGGGCCCGTGTTTCATTTCGGCAGAAGGATAGCCTTCCGCGTGTATATAGGAAATCTCCTTTAGCTTTAGGGCACCTTCCAAGGCCACCGGGAAATTGTACCCCCTGCCCAGGTACAGGCAATTGGGTGATTGGTTATAACGATGGGCAATTTTTTCAATCTTCGGCGCATTCTCCAGCATTGTTTCGATCTGTTCGGGTACCTGGTACAAGCCGTGAAGCAGGCTGCGATAGCGCTTGTCGGTAAGCGTTTTACGTAGGCGTCCCAACCGCAGGGCCATCATCAGCAAGACCGTAATCTGTGTGGTAAATGCCTTGGTAGAAGCCACGCCAATCTCTGGGCCGGCATGGGTATAGGTACCTGTATCGGTCGCCCGGGGAATGGAGGCACCAACTACATTGCAAATTCCGTATACAAAAGCCCCTTTTTCCTGGGCCATTTTAACCGCCGCCAGGGTATCGGCAGTCTCTCCAGACTGGGAGATTACAATGAGTATGTC
>JASMME010000273.1 GCA_030748365.1 Lutibacter sp. | reverse complement strand
TCTACTTCAGCGGTCAGGTATCCGTTATTGGCTACAAAGTTATCTACCTGCGTTTCTGTGAGTTGTGTATCGGTATCATCTAGGTATGGAGAAAGATCCACACTGCCTCCATTTTCCAGTGTTAATTCATGATTTATCAAACGTAAGACCTGATCATCACTACCGGTTCCATCTTGTAGTGCACTAAGATCTACAGTTTCACTATTTCCGTTGTCAATTCCAATGGTCAGGTTTGTACCATTTAAGGCAGTCCCTGAGATGTGTTGGTTGTCTGTAAACACGGCATTTTTTGGTACACTGGTTTCAACAGTCAGGTTGTTGACCTGCTGGGTATTTTTAGCGTATAAGGCGTAGGGTACACTGAGTAGTTGATTGTCGCTTATAATCGTATAATTGCTAGCGCCTGTCAGGTCTACGGCTGTTCTGATATAATAGTCATCCTCAGACCAATCAATGGCTGTAAAGTTTCCTTGTACAGCACTTCCCGTACCAATTTGAACACTGATCATGCCATTGTTGTTGGTACTGACAGTATGTACTTCCCTGTATATAATTATGCCATTGGCAATAGCCCCTTTTATAATATTGATTTGCAAACCAATTGCTTGGTTACTGATCAGTTGATCTTTTACATTCCGTATAACCGCCTGGTAGCTTATTTTTTCAGGTACTCCCTGTCCCCAACTAAACGAGGTATACAGTATGGTAATAATTATCAATAATCTTTTCATCTGTTTTGTGATGTTATTTGTTGGATGCAGGCATCCTTGTTGGTCGTTATTTCTTTGGAGTATTGACATAGCGAACATTATTGTTTGATAAACTTGATGGCTTTTAGCCTGTTTTGACCATTGCTTATGACTAAGAAATAGGCGCTATTTACAAGGTTTTCCAGGTCAATCTTATGGAGATTACTGCTAATCTCACCAGATTTTACAACGACTCCTAGGAGGCTTATAATACTATATTCTACAGGTATCTGTCCGAAATTTTGTATGGAAACTGTTAGGTATTTAGACGTTGGGTTTGGATAAATAGCATACATGTAATTAACTGTAGGTGACGCATCCTCCCTATCGACTGATATTTCATAAGGCTGTAACGTACCTGCTAATAGATAGCCATTGTTTTCGGTATCAATATGATAGATGACGGCTCCTATGGAAAGACTGATATTTCCCCCACTTCCGTTTTCATTACCCCCCGAACTGAGTACGGCAGTTTGTGCGTAGGTGCATTGCATTAGCAAAGTCACTAAGGTGTAGGCTAAGCAGTTGATTTTCATAGATTTCTTTTTCACAGTCTACTACCTGTTTAACAGGAAATAAACCTTATATTTTGTTAGCAATTTTCTATGTTAACGGTGGTTTTTTTATATTATTGTAAGTATATCACTATATTATGTGTATAAATACCTTACAAGGGTTGTTAGGGCTGTTAAATAGATGTGGGTGTAAATGGGCGAGTAGTTATGCACATTATTTAGGATAATTGGAACCTAAATCGATTGGTTTTAGTTACTTCTGCTCGATTTTATGGGCTTCTAAAATGGGTATAGGACAAGCCCTTGTCTTTTTTGACAGGTATATTTTGTGAAGTTATATTACGAAAATGCCAGAAAATAAACCCATTAGTATTTATAAGGATTGATCAATGGGCTGAGTAGCGATATTTACTTATCAGCGTCTTTTCTGTTGTTTTTGTTGTTTGGCTTGTTGTTCCTGGGCTTGTTTCATGGCTTCGTTCAAGCGCTGGCGAAATTTACTTTCTTTTTTGGGCTTTTTCTTGTTTTCCTCAATTTGCGCATGGATTTTCTCCTCGTCCAAGATATAGTTCTTGATGATCAGCATGATACTGATAGTAAGTAGGTTTGATACAAAATAGTACAAACTCAATCCACTGGCGTACATATTGAAGAACACCAACATCATGACCGGAGAGAAATACATCATCATCTTCATCATCTTTTGCATATCAGGCATCCCCTCCTGAGTAGGTTGCTGCATATTCATCTGCTGACTTTGACTCATTCTCATATAGAAAAAGATGGCCACTGATGCCAGGATTGGAAACAGGCTGATATGGTCGCCATACAGGGGAATGTGAAACGGAAGCTTGAATACGGAATCATAGGCTGATAGGTCCTCTGCCCATAAGAACCCTTTTTGACGCAGGTCAATATTGGAAGGGAAAAATCGAAACAAGGCAAAGAATACCGGCATTTGTAACAAAGCAGGGATACAACCAGACAGGGGGCTTACACCAGCTTTTCGCTGGATGGCCATCACCTCTTGCTGTCTTTTCATGGCGTTGTCTTTCCCGGGCAAACGTTTGTTAATCTCCTCCATTTCTGGTTTTAGGACCTTCATTTTGGCACTGGACAAGTAAGATTTATATACCAGCGGAGACATGAAAATTCTCAC
>JASMME010000272.1 GCA_030748365.1 Lutibacter sp. | reverse complement strand
TACGTCTTCTGTGGGATTGGCAGGCGCTTCTTCGGAAGTGACTTCAACCTCAGGAGCCACTACGGGTTCCGGCATCTCTTCAGCTAACACGGTCTTTTTGGTGGTTTCTTCAGTAGGTGCTTCCTCCTGGGGAGGGACTGTTGTTGCTGCTAAGTCTTGTGGGGAGGCATCTGCCTCTTGTGACGTGGAGATGACATCCTTCACAGGCAATATCTTTTCAGTGGCTTCTTCTAACATATCAAAATGTTTACGGTTCAAATGGAGGTTGCCACGAATATTTCGCACCAATGTACTGGGTGAGGATTGCGACAAACCAACTACAATACTTAGATGCAAAAACAGGTGAAACGTTGCGTGTGAAAGAACGTTTTATAAAGATGACTGCCAGATATCCCAAGATTTTTCTGCCTGTAACACCAACATTTCCTCGCCATTCTTAATAAGTGCCCCCCGTTTCTCTCCTTCCCTTAAAAAGCGTGTCTTCACAGGATTGTATACGAGGTCAAACAAAAAATGACTTTCCCCAACCCATTCAAAGGGGATGTCCGGACAGGCGTCTACATGGGGATGCGTCCCCAAGGGTGTTGTATTGATAATCAGGGTATATTCCTTCATAAGGGCTGCAGTCAGGTCTTGATAAGAGACCTGTTCACCTTGTGGCCTGCGCGAAACAAATCGGTAATGAATACCCAGTTGTTTCAGGGCAAAGACAACGGCCTTGGAGGCACCTCCTGTTCCCAGTACCAGGGCCTTTTGGTGGCTTGGTTTTAAAAGAGGCGCCAAAGAATTACGAAAACCGTGGGCATCTGTATTAAAGCCTACCATCTTATCATCCGCTGTAAATTTAATGGTATTCACGGCCCCTATCTCGGCAGCCACAGGGTCGAGGGTATCCAGGTAGCTGATTACCGACTCCTTGTAGGGAGTCGTTACATTCATACCGCCAAATTCATGCTTCCGCTGGTAGATTACAAAAGGAAATTCTGCAATATCAGGCAGGTCAAAATTTTTGTATATCAGGGAATGTAATCCCAGTTTTTTAAATTTTTCGGCAAAGTATTTTCTCGAAAAGGAATAGGCGATATTCCTACCCAGTAAGCCAAAAGTTTCTCTGTTAGTAAGCATGTGTATTTCTATTTTGTTTTGCTCCGTACCTATCGATTAAAAGTATCGAGCCCACACCAACCAACACAAAGCAAATTGCAATCCAGGTAGTTGACATAGACAGGTCCGGAAAGTAGCGGGTATAATTCTCAATCACCTTCTCCCCGTGGACATCCAGTAACACCGTTCCATCCTGCATTTTGTATATGGTACGTTTCCAGGGCCATACAATCCCTAAAGACCCCGTAATAAAGCCAATGATGACCGCCGTTACAATCTGGTACCAACGTTTTAGCACATAGCCCAAGAGATGAGAAATACTGACCAAACCAAAAACTGACCCCCCTGAAAATACCGCTATTATCTTTAGGTAATACATACGTCGTTCATCATCCAAAAAAGCGAAATTACCCGAAAAGATATCGGTTAGGGTTGTAAAAAGTTCGGCTACTGAATCGACGAGCAACAGCACGTAATTACCCATCAGAATCAGTATAAAGGAACCGGAAAGTCCGGGAAGGGTCATTCCAGAAACCCCTATAATACCACATATAAATACAAACCACAAGGCATCGTTCTCCCGGGCTGGGTCCAGTAGGCTGATGGCCACACCCAACAAGGCACCCAAACAAACCGATAGGACATTTTTTGATTCCCAGTATTTAAATTCCTTTGACAGGTAATAAATCGAGCCCAATATCATTCCGAAGAACAGGCTCCAAACATATAGTTCATAGTTTGTCAGAAGATAATCGAGCAATAAGGACACGGAGAAGTAACTAAAAATACTCCCCCCGAAAACAAGTAGTAAGAACGTAGCGTTTATATAGTTATAAAAGCTCCGAAAACGCCCGTTTAACAAAAGCCAAAAAGCCTTGTAATTAATTTTTCTCAAAGAATAAATCATCTCCTCATAAAAACCGAGTACAAAAGAGACCGTACCTCCGGACACGCCGGGCACCTTATTGGCTGCCCCCATTGACAAACCCTTTACAAAAAGGAATAATTTATCTGTGATATTTCGGTCCTTGGACATTTTATATTTTTTTTGATTGACCAGCTGTAATTTCCAACAACAAAATAAGCAGTACACCCAGTATAAAAAACGGCAACGCCTTCAGGAACTGGTCATCTATATAGTGATTTATTTCGGAAAATTGAAGTGGCAACACACTACGCTCATTAACGGTGCTATAGGTCTCAAAATCCTGTACCTGCTGCTGAAACACAGACAAGGTTCCCAGCTCTGAAATTTCCGAAAAAGGGATAACCTTCCGGGAAGGAACGTGCAGCACGGTCAGGGTCTTTTTCCAAGGCCAT
>JASMME010000271.1 GCA_030748365.1 Lutibacter sp. | reverse complement strand
GTTGAGGCGCAGTTTGAAAAAGTCTTTTCACTGGTGCAAACAACGCTGGAAGAAGCCTAGGGAATGTTCAGGTATTTGTGGGTTTGAAGTGAAATTTTCCACTGTGGATGCTTCAAGACGTAGGCGACGATTAGGGGCGTCATTTTCTCGTGCTTACTCCATTCCGGTTGGAGGTAGCGTTCGCAGTTTTCAGAAACCTTGGCCGCCTGTTGTTCTGCAAAAATAAAATCGTGTTTATTCGAGATAATAATCTTTAATTCGTGGGCTTCCTTGTACACCGCTTCCCTTGGAAGTTTTCTTTTCTTGGGTGACAGACAGATCCAATCCCACTGGCCACTTATTGGGTAAGCGCCTGAAGTTTCGAGGTGAACTTTGAGTTTGTTTTCCCGAAGTTTTTTTGTTAAAAAATCTAAGTTCCACATCAGCGGTTCTCCACCGGTCACCACCACCGTTTTGGCTTGGATAAGCGCATTTTTCACAATGTTTTCAGTACACTTGGCCGGATGCAATTCAGGATTCCAACTTTCTTTTACATCACACCAGTGGCAACCCACATCACAACCGCCGATTCTTACGAAATACGCAGCTTTTCCCGTGTGAGCTCCCTCTCCTTGGATGCTGTAGAAGGCCTCCATCAGTGGTAACATTTCACCCGATGTTATCTGTGCTTGGGTTTTCTTGTCAATCATGTTGCAAATATAGCCAAGTAGGCTTGATTTGTACATAATCAGATTGAATTATCGAATTCATTTCTTTACATTTGCCTTTGTGTGCTGAAGAACGTATATCAGAACAGCAGTTTTGTACCCTATCAGCACTGATTAACCCATCGTCTGTTCAAATTTAATTTCACATGAATCTACTGTATAAAATTACGATCCTATTGATATCGCTTTTCCTAGTACAATGCGCAAAGGAGCAAGCCTTGTTAATTAAAAAAGGGCGGGTTGGTCACTTGTCAGTGGAAACCGAATTGGAGGATTTGTCAGCTATTTTTGTGAATGATTCCTTGGTCTCTCCTATTGAATCAGGAGCAAGTACCCAGACAGACAGCTTCTTTTCAACTGATGATGCCAGTCATACGGTCTATGATTCTGAAGGTCAAAAAAAACTTACCCTTGTCTATGAATATCAGGGTGATTCCCTATCCAAACTAAGGAGTGTTCAGTTATTTGGGGGCGACTATCATACAGACAGAGGACTCTCCATTCAGTCTACCTTTAAGGACATCAACGAACATTACCGGATTGATAAAATAGAAACGACCCTGAGTTCGGCCATCTTATTTATTGATGAACTCAACGCGACCATTGCCATTGATAAAAAAGAATTGGGTTTGCGTGGTTTGGCCAGTCAAAAAGTAGTTGTCGGTCAAATTCCGGATATGGCTAAAATAAAATACATGACCCTTTGGTTCGATTAGCCATCCTTTCGTTTACAGGCGAGTAGGGTGTTTTTCATCAACATAGCAATGGTCATTGGTCCTACCCCGCCAGGTACAGGGGTAATATGACTTGATTTTTTGGACACACTCTCAAAATGAACATCACCCGACAGGCGGTAGCCACTTTTTTTGCTGGGGTCTTCAAGTCTGGTGATCCCCACATCCACAACAGTTACCCCTTCTTTGACCATGTCTCCGGTTAAAAAGCCTGGAATGCCCAGGGCAGCTACAATAATATCTGCTTGTAAGGTCAGTGCTTTTAGGTTTTGGGTCCTGCTATGTGCTACTGTAACGGTTGCATTACCGGCTGGTCTTTGCTGACTCATCAGAATGCTCATGGGCCTGCCAACAATATGGCTTCTCCCAATCACGACTACTTGTTTCCCGGAGGTCGGCACCTGGTAACGTTCCAGCAATTCCATGATACCAAAAGGAGTAGCTGGCAGAAAACAGGGCAAGTTTAGGGCCATTTTACCCACGTTGACAGGATGGAATCCGTCTACATCCTTTTCAGGATCTACCGCCATCAGTATTTTTTGTTCGTCAATATGTGCTGGTAAAGGCAATTGAACGATAAATCCATCAATATCTTTTCGTCTGTTTAGCTGATCGATTTCCTGCAGTAATTTTTCTTCTGAGCTGTCTGCTGGCATGTTTATTAAGGTGGAATCAAAACCGACCCTTTGACAGGCTTTTACCTTGGCATTTACATAGGTCATACTTGCACCGTCTGTACCTACCAAGATGGCAGCCAAATGGGGTGCTTTCTTCCCTTGTGATATCCTGTCGGCCACACTAGCGGCAATTTCTTTTTTTAAATCGCCTGATGTTTTTTTTCCGTCTAATAAAATCATATATTATTAAAAAATTAATGGTGCTAAATAAAGCTTCATACACATTTCTATAAACCAGATCAACAAAAGAAGAATTATAGGAGATATATCAAAAGCTCCTAGATTGGGTAAAAATCTTCTTATTTTAT
>JASMME010000270.1 GCA_030748365.1 Lutibacter sp. | reverse complement strand
TGTGATTGTATATTTATATACAAGCAAACTCTTTTTTAAGAGCTATGGGCTAACAAACCCGGTTTCCTTTAAAAGGTGACACCAACAAATATAATCATTGGGGCAATAAAAAAACAGCCAAATGGCTGTTTTTTTTGTGTATAATGTACTATTGGACGTTATTTATTCAAGTACATTTTTCTTCGAGAATACAATTCATAAAACTGGTCATCCTTTAAGCTGTCAATAAAGAGAATGCTCTCTCCGGTTGATTTCATTTCTGGACCTAGCTTCTTATCGACATTGGGGAACTTGTTAAAAGAAAAAACCGGTTGTTTAATCGCAAAGCCTTCCAGTTGGGGGTTAAAGTTAAAATCTTGTAAGGTATTGGCGCCCAGCATAACCTTGGTCGCGTAGTTTACGTATGGTTCTTGATAGGCTTTCGCAATAAAAGGAACTGTCCGGGAAGCCCTGGGATTCGCCTCAATGATATAGACGGTATCATCCTTGACCGCAAACTGGATATTGATCAACCCAACCGTCTTAAGTGCTTTGGCAATTTTACGGGTATGGTCCTTGATCTGTTGCATGACGAATTCTCCAAGGTTAAAAGGCGGCAAAGTCGCATTGGAATCACCGGAATGAACTCCACAGGGCTCTATGTGCTCCATGATTCCAATAATTTGCACCTCTTTACCATCACAGATGGCATCTGCTTCCGCTTCAATGGCGCCATCTAGGTAATGATCTAAGAGCAAGACATTATTGGGGATTTTACGCAGCAGGTCAACCACGTGTTTTTCCAATTCTTCTTTGTTAATCACAATTTTCATTCCCTGACCACCCAGTACATAGGATGGACGTACAAGTATTGGGAAATCAAGGGTATCTGCAATGGTAGCGGCCTCATCGGCTGTCGTAGCGGTTCCGTACTTTGGAAAAGGAATTTGGAGGTCTACGAGCAACTCTGAGAAACGCTTCCTGTCTTCCGCCAAGTCAAGGGCTTCAAAACTCGTTCCTATGATTTTAATACCGTATTTGGAGAGTTTTTCGGCCAGTTTCAAGGCAGTTTGTCCGCCCAACTGTACAATCACGCCTTCCGGTTTTTCGTGGCGAATAATGTCGTAAATATGCTCCCAGAAAACAGGCTCAAAATAGAGTTTGTCTGCCGTGTCAAAATCAGTGGAAACCGTTTCTGGATTGCAGTTGATCATGATGGTTTCATAACCTGCCTCCTTGGCGGCCAAAACCCCGTGCACACAACAATAATCAAATTCAATACCCTGTCCAATTCTGTTTGGTCCTGAACCCAACACCACTATCTTCTTGCGATCGCTGACCACACTTTCATTGGAGGCGATGCGCTCACCAGCAACCGTCATCTTGTTTTCAAAGGTCGAATAGTAATAAGGGGTTTCTGCATTGAACTCTGCGGCACAGGTGTCCACCAGTTTATAGACCCTATTCACTCCGAGCTCCTGACGTTTATTATAAACCTCACTCTCCCAGCAACCCAGCATATGGGCAATTTGACGGTCTGCAAAACCTTTTTGTTTGGCCTCCAGCAACAATTCGTAGGATAAGTTCGCCAATTGGTGGGTTGAAATTTCACGTTCCAGGGCCAGCAATGCTTCGTACTGCCTTAGGAACCAGTAATCAATACGGGTAATCTCATGAATCCTACTCAGGGGAATCCCCATCTGGATGGCATCATAAATCACAAAGACCCTGTCCCAGCTGGGATAGGTCAGTTTTTCAATAATGGTGTCATAATCTTTCTCTCCTTTTCCGTCTGCCCCCAGCCCATTTCGTTTGATCTCTAATGATTGGGTGGCCTTGTGTAATGCTTCCTGAAAGGAACGACCGATACCCATGACTTCTCCTACCGATTTCATTTGCAGTCCAACAGTCCTGTTGGATCCTTCGAACTTGTCAAAGTTCCAACGGGGAATTTTGACAATCACATAGTCAAGGGTAGGTTCAAAAAGGGCTGAAGTAGTCTTGGTAATCTGATTGTCGAGCTCGTCTAGGTGATAGCCGATGGCAAGTTTGGCTGCAATCTTGGCAATAGGATACCCAGTGGCTTTGGAGGCCAAGGCTGACGAACGGGATACACGGGGGTTGATTTCTATGGCAATGATGTCTTCTTCAGTGTCCGGACTCACAGCAAACTGCACATTACAGCCTCCCGCAAAATCACCTATGGAACGCATCATATGAATGGCCATGTCACGCATTTTTTGAAAGGTCGTATCACTGAGGGTCATGGCAGGGGCTACGGTAATGGAATCTCCCGTATGAATACCCATTGGATCCATGTTCTCAATGGTACAGATAATGACAACATTGTCATTCTTATCCCGTAGCAATTCCAGTTCGTACTCTTTCCAACCGATCAGCGCCTTGTCAATAATTACCTCATGAATGGGCGAAGCTTCTAAGCCCCTGCTCAGGAGGTCGTCAAAATCTTCCTGTTTATAGACGATGGAGGCCCCATA
>JASMME010000026.1 GCA_030748365.1 Lutibacter sp. | reverse complement strand
GCGGCGCCCTTTTTAACATCTTCCAGGGTCTTTGCCCTGGAAATATGATAAAGTGCCTCCAGTAGTTTGCCTTCTAATTGGGTGTATATCCATGACATGGCGATGGGCTCACTTTTCGAAAGCCCGCCAATCACATCGTTTACAAGGGGGCCGTGCCGGGTATGCCTGATCTTCAAGTTGACCGCTTCTGCCCCTTTTACCTGGATGGTTTTTAGCCTGTGGGTAAAGTTGGCGTAGCCTGTGGGTATTTTGTAGGCGGTGCTGTCTGTCGGATGACTTTCTTCTTTGTAAAAATCGATGTCATCGTTTTCCAGCATGGTCACCCCATAGGCATATTGTCTGTTATGCCCCAATAATGGAAAGGGCACACCGGCAAGGTGGTAGCCGTACATCTCGTAGCCAGGGCAATGGACATGTGCTTCATACCAAACAGAAGGTTGGGCGTAACCTATATGGGGGTCGTTGGCAAAAAGCACTTTTCCCGAGCGGGTCTTTGCTCCAGAGACCACCCAACTGTTGCTGCCCACAAATGCTGGTACAGGCAAGTCCTTTACAATCGCGGCTACCTGTGCGGACACCGCATCAAAACCTTCGGTACTCCTAGGTGTATTCTGAATCAAAGTACTTTTGGGGTCACTGTCAATGTCTAGGTCTTCCAGGTATTCGGCTCCCAACTTTTCGTAGAGNGCGTTTACCAAGGGATCTGTTTTATGGGCCATGGCAAAACTAAAGGCCATATAGCCGAGGATATGATGGACATCTTCAATGGTAAAGGGTTCTTTCTCGATGCCCAGCAATATAAATTCTACGGGGCTAGGCCCCTGTTCTATAAACTGATTGATTCCCTTGATATATGAGGTAGTCAATTCATAAACAGGGCTGTTTTTATCCAGTGAGGCCACGGACCTGGCCGAAGCTTCTTCAATGCCCAGACTCAGAAAGAAAGCATCACTTCTAAGGGCTTTTTCTCCGAAGATTTCCGACAACCTTCCCGGGGCGATTCTGCGCAACAGTTCCATCTGCCAAAGTCGGTCTTGTGCGTGTACATAGCCAAGAGTGGTCATGGCATCTGAAGGGTTTTCCGCATAAATATGTGGAATACCAAATTCATCAAAATAGGTATTGGTTTCCTGTTGGAGCCCTTCTAATTCTAGGGTACCTTCATAGGTTGGTTGTAAAGAATGTATATACAGAAGAATCCCTGCAATGGGCACGAGTAGACCCCCCAAGATAATCAGCGTTTTTTTCAAGACAAAGCGGTTGGTTAAGCAACCTCAAAGATACCAATAATAAGGTAAAACCTTATAAAATCATATTTTTAATTGAAAAAAAAGTAATGTTTTCTTGTTTAAGCAGAATTTCGACTGGCATTGATGTTTCCAAAAAGAGAGCGGGTCACCATCTTCTCATAAATGTTGATTTTTTCAGCATTCTTTACAGGATCTTTTTCCAGGCCCTGAATGGTCAGCAAGGCGTATTGCTGGATGGTCAGCAAGGGAAGCACAATCTTTTCCCGTAGTTCTATGGAGGCTTTTCCGACCGGATTGTTCTGCATAAGGGTTTCGGAGTCTGTAAGCTTGAGAATCAGGCGTCTGGTCGTTTGGTATTCCTCGAATATAAGTTTCCAAAAACCGCCGAATTCCTTGTCTTCAGCCATGTACTCGGTCAATCCAAAGAAAGATTTTGAGAGGGACATCATGCTGTTTCCAATCAAAGCTTTGAAAAAATCGGACTGTGCATAGAAGTCTTTCAACGCGTCAAAATTTCCTTGATCCTCGTATTTTTTTAGGGCTGTTCCCACGCCGAAAAACCCAGGAACGTTCTGCTTTAACTGGCTCCACGAACCTACAAATGGAATGGCTCTCAGGTCCGAAAAATTCAATTCAGCCGCTGTTGAACGTTTGGAAGGCCTACTTCCGATATTGGTTTTGGCATAGTATTTTAAGGTACTCATTCGCTCTAGGTAGGCCAGAAATTTCGGGTGGTTTTTAAAAGCTACATAGGCCTGGTAACTGGTTTCAGCAAGGTCGTTCATGATCTTGGCTTCCGCCTCAGTCATACGGTTCTTTGCCTTGCTGAACAGGTCGTTTGATATACCTGAACTGATCAGCTGTTCAAGGTTGTACTGGGCAGCATCCAGGGTGCCAAAATTGGAACTGATGGTTTGTCCCTGAACGGTTAACTGTATTTCCTCGTTTTCTATTTCGGGCCCTAAGGATGCGTAGAACTGGTGGGTCTTTCCACCACCTCGTGCCGGAGGGCCTCCACGCCCGTCAAAGAAGATGACCTTGAGTCCGTATTTTCTGGATACTTCGGTCAACCGCTCCTTTGCCCTGAATATAGACCAGTTCGCCATCAGGTAACCACCATCTTTGGTGCCATCGGAGAAACCGAGCATAATTGTCTGTTTATCGCCCCGTGCTGTCAAGTGTTTTCGATAAGCGGTGTTTGTATAGAGCTGTTCCATCACCCCGGCGGCATTTTTTAGGTCGTCAACGGTTTCAAACAAGGGGATGATATCAGCGCTGATACGGTGCTCAAAGCCACAGAGGTTAAACATGGCAAAGGTTTCCATCACATTCAGCGCTGTTTGATTGTTGCTGATGATATAGCGGTTGGCTCCGCGCTCACCGTTGCGCGCTTGGATGGTTTTGATCGCTTGGATAGACCCCAACGTTTTACAAACCATTTCATTGGAGAACGCTGTAACTTCTAGGTTGCCGGACACTTTCGAGAGCAGGGCTATCTGTGCTTCTTCTGAAAGTGAGGCATAGTCTTTTGGGAACAGTTTGTTTCCGTCTGCGAGTAGGGATTCTACAATCTCTAGAAAAACATTGTGATGTACCCGGCTGTCTTGTCGGATGTCTAGGGTGGCAAAGTGATAGCCAAAAAGCCTTACCTTATTGATAAGATCATCCAGTTCGTTTAGGTATAGTGACTGGTGTTTGTCAATCAGCGTTTCACGAATTTCACCAAGCACTTCAATCAGTGATTCCAGGGAAATCATCGTATGGTGTTCCGGATCTACGCTGTTGTTGAACAACAGGCCTTCCAGGTGAGCGATTTTTTCTTCCACCCCCGGAAAAGTTAAGCGTCTTTTTAAATTGCGGATGTCCCGGTAATAGTTTTTGAGAATTGTTTGTCGTAGTCTTTTGGCTACGTCCAGGGTAATGTCGGTGGTCACATAAGGATTGCCATCGCGGTCTCCCCCGGGCCAAAAACCCAAGTTGACAATATCATTATCAATGATTCCCCCGTCAAAGATATTTCTTCTTATATAGCTGTATAGTTTTGAGGCAGATTGGTAAAATACATTTTCCAGGTACCAGATGAGGCTTACCGCCTCGTCATAGGGAGAGGGTTTCTCTTTTTTAAAGAAAGGCGTCTTCCCCAATTGGGCCAGTAGCTGGTTGATTGAAAGCAGGTCGTTTTTTTCAATGGCCGCGGTCAGGTCGGTAATGATTCCCAACACCGTTCCCGGGTAAAACTGGGTTGGATGGGCTGTTAACACCACCCGTACTTTGAAATTTTCCAGCAGGGCTTTCAGTGCGTCGTTTTTACGTTCCAACGAGGCAGTTTCTTTGCTGTTTCTCAGGGTGCCAACCCCGTCCATATTATTTACAATGGGAAAAGCGGCGTCCTCAATGGCGTCAAACAGTACCACTTGGCGTTCAATATATTGGATAAAACGAAATAATAAGTTTATTTTTTCTTCTTCTGAAGGTTGCTCCTGGTAGGTCTTGAAAAAATAATCAACGATTTCATGAGGTCTTTTCTTATTGGCAAAGCCTTTTCTGCAAACCTCGTGAAACAACGGCAGCAATACACCAGTCTTACCGATGGTATCGAAGGGAAGCGTCATAAAGATACTGTTGTATATGCGATATTTCGCCAATACATGTTCGTTAAAACGGTCAAGTTTTGGTAGTTTGTGCATGCCTGGATATTTAAGCCGAAAAATACAAAAGATCAATTATATACAAAGGATCAGAGGGGCAATTTAACGAAATCGTTTTTTTTGTGATCTGCGATGGGCGCTAACGCCTGTATAGTTCACTTACGTCGAAAAAAGCTTTTTTCATGTCTAGGTTTCGGTACTGTTCGGAATAGGATTCAAATATATAATGGCCGCTTCTTTTCTGTAAATAAGCCCTTGGTAGCCTGCCTTTTCCATGCTTAACGTGGAAATCATTCACATTAAAATTGAGAAACCGGTAAGCCCCGAAGACCAGTGTTTGGTTGATTTCATAATTGCGATTCACCTGAGATTCCTGTAGGAAGTTTTCTCGCTTCAAAAAAACCTGTCCAGGGCGAAACTCCTTTAACAGATCAATGGGCTCCATTTTGTTGACAGCCCTGATAACAACTGTTCCAATCTTCGTTTCTTTGGAAAAATCGATTTCCTGGGCGTTGGTGGAAATAACAAAGAACAGCGCTCCAAAGACCAAGAACTTTTTAAGTGCTATAAACATAGTCGTTTTGATTGTTAGATAGTATGCTACTAAAGATACTAAAAATATGGTAAACAGGTGTATTGGTAAAAATCAGTGACTGATTTTAAAAATACGACTGGTTTTTTCAGTCACTTTGAAGCGTTTGTCCATTCGTCTGCCGACAATCCAGACCAGGTCGCTTCCTGAATACAAACACCAGGTGTTTTCTTTGTCGAGCATTGACATTTTCTCGTCCTTAAAATACTTGCTCAGCTTTTTTTTGCCTTTCATGCCCAGTGGGTAAAAGTAGTCTCCTTTTTGCCATTTTCTCAGGTGTAGGGGAAAGCAGAGCTTTGCGGCATCTAAACAAGTGCAATTCGTTTGGTCATGGAGCCATTTAGACAATTCCGAGTCGCTTTGCCCAGGGGTGATTGTCACTTGCTCGAACTGCAAGGATAGTGGGTGGGTGATTTCACGAAGCGCCTGATTTATCTGGATTGGTTTGTCAACTGGGTGTGTTTTGTTTTCTGACAAGACCAGTACTTCCCGGTTTTTGAGCAGGCGGTGTGTGTTGCTGAATACCTGCTTGCCGGTCTGGGCGGTTAGCAATCCTGCAACATCCTTCCAGGCAGTAAACCCTTTTTCCTTTAGCAATTCGTACAAATAAGCTTTGGGGCGGCTCAGGGCACTTATTTTTTTACAGTTGATGTGCTGTACTTCACCCTGTGTTTCTACACTGGATGTACGCACCTCGCTAAGGGCATCTGAAATGATTTGTTGGCTGTCCTTTAGGTGTTCCAGGGTTTTTTCAAAACCCTCCAACAGACCCGGGTTGATGGATTTAAGTACTGGAATTACCTGGTGGCGGAGTTTGTTCCGTGTGTAGTGTACGCTGTGGTTGCTTTGGTCTTCTCTCCACAAAAGTTGTTGCTCTTGGGCGTATGCTGCGATGTCCTCCCGGCTAAAGGGCAGTAATGGCCTGACGATATTTCCGTTGACCTCCGGGATTCCTGTCAGCCCATCGAGGCCAGTTCCGCGGATTAGGTTGATCAAAAAGGTCTCTAAGAGGTCGTCTTTGTGGTGGGCGGTCAACACATAATCAGCGCCGATATCTCTCCGCATTTTTTCAAACCACTTATAGCGAAGCTCTCTGGCTGCCATTTGGATGGAAATACCTTGTTTGTCAGCGTACTGATTGGTGTCAAAAGAAGTATATACCAATGGAATTTCGCGTTTTTCGGCCAGTGTTTTTACAAATTGCTCGTCCTGGTCGCTCGCTTCACCGCGGAGTTTAAAATTACAATGGGCCAGCGAAAACGCTACTTTTGAACGGTATAAAAGGTCTGCCAATACCACACTGTCTAGCCCTCCGGAAATTCCGAGGAGTACCGTCTTCCCTTTTAGAAAGCCAAGGTGTTCGTAAAGGTGTTCCTGAAAGGTTGCCAGCATAGGGTAAAGTTAATCAATTCCTGTCTAACAATACTGTTTTTATAGCCTGGGCCTTTAACAGGCATTCCTCGTATTCTTTTTCAGGGCTTGATTGGGCTGTAATGGCGCCCCCCACTGAGAAGGAGATGTATTGCTTGGCGGCGTTGTAAAGCAAACTCCGGATGACCACATTAAAATCAAAATCCCCCTTGGGGGTAAAATAACCCACGGCTCCCGAGTACAACCCTCTTTTGGTCAGTTCCTGTGTTTCAATAATCTTCATGGCCGATATCTTCGGGGCCCCAGTCATACTGCCCATGGGAAAGGTATTCCTGATAATGTCTACTGGATGGGTCTCTGGACGTACCTTACAGGAAACAGTAGAAATCAGTTGGTGGACCTGTTCAAAGGTATAGACACCACAGAGTTCTTCTACCTTGACCGAACCGCTTTCAGCGATGCGAGAAAGGTCATTCCTTACCAGGTCTACAATCATGATGTTTTCGGCACGCTCTTTGGGGTTTTTAGCCAACTGACGGGCCAGCAAGGCATCTGTTTCAGCATTGTTGGACCTTCTTTCAGTCCCTTTGATCGGTTGGGAGATAACAGTCGCCCCTTCTTTTTTAAGATAGCGTTCCGGGGAAGCGCAGAGCAGGTAATGTTCCTGTAATTTTAGGAAACTTGCAAACGGTGTGCGTGACAAGTGATTCAGCTGTTGAAAGGTAGCTACTGGGTTGATTGTAGTCCCTGAGCTGTAGAATTCCTGGCAAAAATTAGCTTCATAAAGATCGCCCCGTTGCAGGTGTTTTAGCAGTGTGTTCACTTTGTTTAAATAGACGCTTCGATCCATCCGAAAATGGATGTCAAGCGGGGCGCCTTTAGGTTCCTGCATGGTTGTTAGGGCTTCGATAGCTGCGAGGTCTACAGGAATTTCATGGGCGTATGCCGGGGCGTATTCTACCGTGAGCTCATGCCCCCTGATCACAAAGATTTTCTTGGGTTGAAAGAAGTACAGTTCAGGAAATTCCAGGGCGTCAAAATTTGCGGACTGCAGCGGTTCAATATCATTTTTCAGGTCGTAACTCATATAACCAAAGAGGTAGTCTTTGGTCTTTGACTGGTAGTGTTTTAGTGTGTCAAAGGCTTGGGAAGCGCCGGTTTTGATAGCTGATAGTTCGTCTACAGCCAGCAAGGCGTCGAACTGCCCGTACTGTTCGGTATGCTCATTGCTATCAAGCCAAACAGCGGTGTCAAACTGCTGAGCCCAATACAACAATTGCGTTTTAAAGGCAGCTACCTCTTTGATTTGGATCTGGGTACGGGTCCTTTGCATTGGCTGAAGTTGCTAAATTCCTTTGGGTATAAGCCCTACTATTCCGTAGATTTTTTTAGCTGTGAATGGCCCGTTGGTGAACGGCCAAACAAGCCTCTTTAAAAGCCTCGGTATAGGTCGGATGTGCATGTGAAGAACGGGCAATATCTTCAGAAGAGGCCCTAAATTCCATGGCAATTACCGCCTCTGCAATCATATCTGCGGCACGGGCGCCAATCATGTGCACACCCAGTATTTCATCAGTCTGTGCATCGGCGAGCACTTTTATTTGTCCATCGGTATCCATACTGGCCCTGGCCCTTCCCAAAGCACGCATGGCAAAGCTGCCAACCTTGTATTGGATTCCTTCTTTTTTCAATTGTTCCTCAGTCTTCCCAACGGCAGCCACTTCTGGCCAGGTATAGACCACGCCAGGAATTAGGTTGTAGTTGATGTGGGGCTGTTGACCAGCGATGATCTCCGCAGCCATCGTCCCTTCTTCCTCTGCCTTGTGTGCCAGCATGGCGCCTTTTACCACATCTCCGATGGCATAGATGTTCGGTACATGGGTCCGTAGCTGTGTGTCGGTTTCTATCTGTCCGCGTTCATTTACCTGTACACCGGTATTTTCAAGACCCAGGCCTTCCGTAAAGGCTTTCCTTCCCACAGCCACCAAGCTGAAGTCCCCTTTAAACTCAACCGGGTTTCCTTTCTTGTCAGTCGCTTTTACAAGCACCTCTTTACCGGTATTCTCCACCGAAGTCACCTGGTGGCTTGTATGGCATTTTATACCCTGTTTTTTTAGTGATTTTTGCAGTTCTTTGGAAAGCATACTATCCATGCCGGGTACGATGGTCGGTAGGTATTCTATGACCGATACCTCGGCACCCAATCGCTTATATACAGAACCCAGTTCGAGCCCGATAACCCCGCCACCAATAACGATTAGGTGTTTGGGAACTGTTTCTAGGCTCAGGGCTTCAGTAGAAGTGATGACCCTTTTCTTGTCGAGTTCTATAAAGGGCAGCGAGGCCGGTTTTGATCCGGTAGCAATAATGGTATGCGCTGCTTCAATCTGTTCTTTACTGCCATCGGATTTTGAGAGCTTGATATGCGTATTGTCAACAAAGCTTCCGGTTCCCTGGTAAACGCTGATGCCATTCTTTTCCATCAGGTAGTTGATTCCACCCGATGTTTGGGCAACCACCGCGTCTTTTCGGGCGATCATTTGGGTAAAATTCAGTTTGATATCTGCAATATCAATACCGTGTTTGTCGAAGTGTTGAACGGCATCCTGGTAATGGTGAGAGGAGTCCAGTAATGCCTTGGAAGGGATACACCCTACATTCAGACAAGTCCCTCCCAGGGTGTTGTATTTTTCAATAATGGCTGTTTTTAAGCCCAATTGTGCGCACCTGATAGCTGCTACGTATCCTCCTGGTCCGGAACCGATGACAACAACATCGTACTTGCTCATAAATTATTACCTTAAGATTAGGCTGCAAAAATAGGATAAATTATATTTCTATGAATGAATATTCCTGAAACTTTCCATAAAATACTGCGATGGTACTGCTATTGCTAGCACCAGTCTTCCTCATTGGAAATAAGGGCCTTCTCCACCCTATGTCAACAATCCTGCCCTCTTAAGCAAGGCTTTACTGGAGGGCGCTTTGCCCCTGAATGCCTGGTACAGGTCCATTGGTTTTTCAGTACCGCCTTTTTCCAGTATACAGCGTTTTAATTTTTCGGCAACCTCCTGGTTAAAAATGCCTTGCTCCTTGATATAGGCAAAGGCATCAGCATCCAGTACTTCGGCCCATTTGTAGGAATAATAGCCGGCGGCATAGCCTCCTTGAAAAATGTGTGAAAAAGACGTGCTCATACAGGTTTCAGGCACCTCGGGATACAAGCGTGTGTTGTTGAAAGCAGCTTTTTCTGTTGCCTTAAGGCTACCGACGTCCATAGATTTTCTCCCATGCCAGTACATGTCCAAGAGTCCAAAGCTCAATTGCCGGAGGGTTTGCAGGCCTTCCATAAAATTCGCAGATTCCCGGATCTTTTCCACCAATGTCATCGGGAGGGGTTCTCCAGTTTTATAGTGTTTTGCAAAAAGGCTTAGGGAAGCTTCTTCATAGCACCAGTTTTCCAGCAATTGACTGGGAAGTTCTACAAAATCCCAGGAAACACTGGTTCCTGACAGGCTGGGGTAGCGGGTATTGGCCAGCATGCCGTGTAGGGCATGGCCAAATTCATGGAAGAGGGTCGTTACTTCCTGAAAGGTCAGTAGAGAAGGCTTGCTAGCAGTAGGCTTGGTGAAATTGCACACGATGGCAATATGGGGTCTTTCATGTTGGCCTTTTTGCTGCCATTGTGCTTTAAACGAGGTCATCCAGGCACCATTTCTCTTGCCCGCCCTCGGGAAGAAGTCAGTGTACAGTACCGCCTTGAAATTCCCTGTAGCATCACTTACTTTATAGGTGTTTACCTCTGGGTGATACCGATCGATATCAAAGACCTCCTCAATACACAACCCAAATAGTTTATGGGCGATCTCAAATACCCCCTGGAGTACATTTTCCAACTGAAAATAGGGTTTCAGAACTTCCTGATCCAGCTTGAACCGCTCTTTTTTAAGTTTTTCCGAATAATAGGCCGTGTCCCATAGCTGCAATTGCGCCACACCGTCTTTACGGGCAAAATCACAGAGTTCTCTAAACTGTTTGTCAGCAGCAGGCCTCGCCTTTTTTAGGAGGTCTTCCAAAAAAGAAAAGACCTTGTCAGGGCTTTCGGCCATCCGTTCTTCCAGTACAAAGTCAGCGTGTGTATCATAGCCCAATAACTGGGCTCTTTCTCGGCGTTTTGTAACGATGTCACGTACAATTTGCTGGTTGTCATGCTGGTTATTACGGTAGCCCCTGGCTCCAAAGGCAAGGGCCATTTTTTTGCGTAGCGACCGGTCCTTTGCATAGGTCATAAAAGGGAGGTAACTCGGGTAATCCAGGGTAAAAATCCAACCCTCTTTAGCCCTTTCTTCAGCGACCATTTTGGCTGCTTCCAAGGCAGAATCGGGCAAGCCCTCTAGGCAATTCTCGTCGGTGATGTGAAGGGTGAAATCATGGGTCTCGGCCAGGACATTCTCACCAAATGTCAGACTGAGACGGGCCAGTTCACTGTCTGTTTTTCTCAGTTTCTTCTTGTCCTTATCTTGTAGTCCGGCACCGTTCCTTGAAAAATTCCTGTAGGTTTTCTCCAGAAGCATTTGTTGTTCGCTGTCCAGTGAAAGTGTTGTTTTCTGCTGATAGACCCGTTCAATCCTTTTGAATAAACCTTCGTTCAGGCGGATGTCATTTGAGAATGCTGTCAGCAGGGGCGAGATTTCCTGGGCTATTTGCTGGATTGCTGGGTTGGTTTCAGCTGCGTTCAGGTTGAAGAAGATACTGGAAATCCGGTCCAGGGTTTCCCCGCTAAATTCCAGCGCCTCCACGGTATTCTCAAAGTCCGGATTCTCCGGATTCTGCACGATGGCATCGACTGCCTCCTTGGCCATTTCAATCGCCTTGGCAAAGGCGGGTTTAAAATGAGTGGTTTGTATGCTTGAAAAAGGCGCCGTATCATAGGGCTTGCCAAAAGGTTCCAGTAAAGGGTTGTTCATGAATAGGGTCATTTGCTCCCAAAGGATTTGTGGAGCGTGTTCCTGCGTCTATTATTTTCTAAGGTCTTTAGCGTCTCGGTGCACCTTTGCTTCGAGGCCAGCTTTATAGGCCAGTACCTTGTCGAGCAATGCTTTGTCGGAACTCGCC
>JASMME010000269.1 GCA_030748365.1 Lutibacter sp. | reverse complement strand
GATATGTTCTTTCCAGTCGAGGGAGCGAATATTGTCTTCGGTATAGCTTGCTTTTTTGGTCATGTTCCGCAGTTGCTGTTTGTTCAAACGTTGCTAAAATACTATTTTGGAAAACAAATTAAAAGTAGCTTTACCATTAGTTATTAACAGGAAATCCCCCTTATTTGTAGGGCTGTTAAGCGCTTTGTAGGCGATAAGCAGCTATTTATTTTCGTTTGATAGATAAACGACCAACACCGATGATTACCACGGCCATACCCAGTAACTGAAACAGCGAATAGGGTTCATCAAGTAGCCAATAGGCTAGTATAATGGTTGATACAGGGCCCACACTTCCCAGTATAGAGAAAGTAGGGGCGCCCATTTTTTTGATGGCCAGGGAAACCAAGAAGGAAGGAATTAGGGTAGAAACGATGGCTATCATAAAGCCCAGCAGGTATACTTCCGAAGGATAATGCACCAAGGAACTACGATCGGTTATCAGGTAGTGAATGGCCACCCCTGCCGTTGCGCTGATCATGGCATAGGAAGTAAATACCAGCACCCCGAATTTAGGGATTAGCCAGTCACTACCTACCAAATAAATGGCGTAGGTAAGGGCACTTAGTAAAATTAGGACAGCCCCCCATAGCACCTGATCGCCCTCAAACTGTAACTCTTCCCAAAAAGCCAGGACAATTCCCAGGTAGGTGATACACATTGACCAGGCTTGATTGGCGGAAATATTCGTTTTAAAAAAGACCCTGGAAAGCAGTACAACCAGGGTTGGATAGACAAACAACAAAATTCTTTCCAAGCCGGCTTTAAGGTACTGAAGACCCAGGAAATCTAGGTAACTGGCCAGGTAATAGCCGAGTGCTCCAAACAGGCAAAGACGGAGGTAGTCTGTTTTTCGGATGTTTTCTTTGTTCTCTGGGCGGAAATAAAGAATAACCATCAAATAAAAAGGCAGGGAGAACAACATACGAAAAAGGAGTAGGTGCATGGCGCTTACCTGGTATTGATAGGCAAGTTTTACCATGATGGCTTTGGCTGAAAACAAAATGATGCCAGCCAGGGCAATTATCGTACCTGAAGAGAGGATTCTTAGCAATTTCATAGGGCAAATTTAGGCACTGATTATCAATTTCAAAAAAGACTTTCAGCCAAATTACGATGCCCAAAAAGGTTTTTATACGTTAAAACGGAAGTGCATCACATCGCCGTCCTGTACGACATAGTCTTTTCCTTCCACCCGCATTTTACCGGCCTCTTTGACCTTGGCTTCACTGCCATGGCTTTCAAAATCGGCATACTGGATTACTTCGGCTCGGATAAAGCCTTTTTCAAAATCGGTATGAATGACGCCGGCTGCCTGTGGAGCCGTATCCCCGATGTTGATGGTCCAGGCCCGTACTTCCTTTTCACCAGCGGTAAAATAGGTTTGGAGCTTGAGCAAGGTATAAGCAGCCCTGATCAGCACCGACGATCCAGGTTCTTCCAGTCCCAGGTCGTCTAGGAAAAGTTGGCGGTCCTCAAAGCTTTCCAGCGCTGCGATGTCGGCTTCGGTAGCTACGGCCAGTACCACGACCTCAGCCTTTTCGTCTTTAACCGCTTCTCGGACAGCTGTTACATAGTGGTTGCCCGCTATGGCGGATGCTTCATCCACATTACAGACATAGAGTACCGGCTTGTCAGTGATCAGCTGTAGGGGCTTTATATAGGCAGTATGCTCCTTGTCAGTGAGTTCGATGGCCCGAACTGCTTTGGCAGATTCAAGGCCTGTTTTTACCCGCTGTAGTACGGCCAGCTCCTGTTGGGCTTCTTTGTTACCGGTCCTGGCGGTTTTTTGAACACGCTCCAGGCGTTTGTCCAGTGATTCTAGGTCTTTTAGTTGTAGTTCCATGTCGATGGTATCGCGGTCCCTGACTGGGTCTACGCTTTGGTCTACATGGATGATATTGTCATTGTCAAAACAGCGCAGTACGTGGATGATGGCATCGGTCTCCCGAATATTGGCGAGGAACTGGTTGCCCAGGCCTTCGCCTTTACTGGCCCCTCTTACCAGCCCGGCAATGTCTACGATGTCTACCGTAGCCGGCTGGACCCGTTCGGGTTGTACCAGGGATTCAAGGGTGGTCAGGCGGGTGTCGGGAACCGTCACCACACCGATATTGGGCTCAATGGTACAAAAAGGAAAATTGGCGCTCTGTGCCTTGGCGTTCGATAAGCAATTAAACAGGGTTGATTTACCTACATTGGGCAATCCTACGATACCGGCCTTCATAATATTGACAGTTTTAAGGGTTAAAGGTGTATTGCTACGTCCTTTATTAAAGGCTGCAAATATAGCATTTTATACCTATTCTAGGGATTTTTTTACCAAGCCAAAGAATACAATCGCTTCCTATTAGCGTAGGGTACTTAGTAATAATATAATGTTGGCTGAATCAGTATAAGGAAATGATGGCCCTGATCTTTGCTTCGTCCACCACCGTA
>JASMME010000268.1 GCA_030748365.1 Lutibacter sp. | reverse complement strand
TGCCAGGATACCGGCATTTTGAGCCCCGTCGAGGGCTACTGTTGCCACGGGTACCCCCCCGGGCATTTGCAGGATGGACAGTACAGAATCCCATCCATCTATGGAATTTCTCGATTTAACGGGTACCCCGATAACCGGTAATGGACTCATTGAAGCAACCATACCGGGCAGGTGGGCAGCGCCACCGGCACCTGCAATGATGACCGAAATTCCCCTAGTATGTGCCTGGGTCGCATAGTCTGTGAGTTTTCCAGGGGTTCGGTGGGCAGATACGATGTCTACTTCCATTGCGACCCCAAAATGGTCTAAAATGTCTATGGCCTGTTGCATGACCGGAAGGTCAGAGCGGCTCCCCATGATGATACCTACTTTACTCATAATTGCTGTTGTTATGGTCTGTATTTAACTGTAAGAACCCGCAGTTCAGGCTCCTGTAAATCTGCATTTCTCATTCTATTTGCTGATGACGCGTAGGGTGTTCTTGACCGTTTCGGCCACCCTTCTTGCGGTGTCTATATCTTTGTCTACGATGGTCACATGCCCCATTTTTCTGAAGGGTCGGGTTTGTTTTTTCCCATATATATGGGGGCTTACCCCAGGCATTTTTAAAACAGCCTCTATATTTTCGTAGACGACTGGTCCTGAAAAGCCTTCTTCTCCCACCAAATTTACCATAATTCCGGCAAGTTTGCTATCTGTACACCCCAAAGGTAGGTTTAAAATACTGCGAAGGTGCTGTTCGAACTGGCTGGTATAGGCCGCTTCAATACTGTAATGGCCGCTGTTGTGGGTTCTTGGGGCCACTTCGTTTACCAGTATATCATCGTTGTCTGTCTGGAACATTTCCACCGCCATCAGTCCGATATGTGCGAAGGATTCGGAAACCTTTAAGGCAATCTTTTGTGCTTTTTCAGCCACTTTTTCTGAAATTCTCGCTGGACAGATGACATATTCTACCTGATTGGCCTCAGGGTGAAATTCCATTTCCACCACCGGGTAGGTCGCTCGCTCCCCGGCCTTGTTTCTCGCAACAATCACTGCCAGTTCATTTTTAAATGGAACCAATTCTTCAATGAGGCATTCCACCTCCGGAAGTGTTTCCAGTTCCGCCAGGGTTCTTACAATCTTTACCCCGGTACCATCATAACCGAATTGTGCTGATTTCCAAACAAAAGGCAGTACAGGTGGGTTCTTTTTCAAGGCAGCCCCTGATGAGAATCTTTTGTAAGCAGCTGTGGGTATCTGGTGTTTGCCAAAGAAATCCTTTTGCTTTCCCTTGTGCTGAATGGTGGCCAGCACCTTCGGTTGTGGGTAGATTTCCAGGCCTTCTTCCTCCAATTTATAAAGGGCGTCAATGTTAATATGCTCAATTTCAATAGTCAGCAGGTCAACACTTTTCCCAAATTGATATACGGTATCGAAATCCATCAGGTCACCCTCTACGAATGCATCGCTTATCAAGGCGCAGGGAGCCTGTGCGGATGGGTCCAGCACAGCCGTAAATATATCGAGTTGTTGTGTTGCTGTCAGGAGCATTTTTCCCAATTGGCCACCGCCTAAAATACCGAGTCTGAAGTTTGAAGAGAAATAGTTTGCCACTGGATACCTAACTTTCCGACAAAAATACTAATCTGTTTTTAATTAGGAACTTAAAAGTTGCTTATATTTAAAGAGTGGGTCCCTACCCGCTGTACGCGGTATTCGCGGGCAAACTGCCCATGACCGTCTGTTTGCGGAGATCCGTCAATGATGCTGTAGCTGCTGTTGTCGCAATGGCAAGACAAGGCCAGGCTACCGTCGAAAACCATGGGAACAGTACAGTCATTGTTCGGGCAGGCCCGTTCAAAGGCCTTATAAGGAGGGTTGCCAACCCCTGTGTGCTGGATTACGATGCCTTTGAGACCTCCATTTGTATAGGCCCATCCGGCAGGGGTTTGCAGATCTATATATTGGGGAAGATTAAGGTCGATGGTTAGATCCACCCTAACCTCGGGCAACAAATCATTGCGAAGGTTTTTTTCGCAGGAAAGAAGCGTTAACAAGAAGAGGTATTGAAAAAATAAACGCATGGTCACGGTTGCAATCGTTGTATAAAACGGAAGCAATTTACAAATATTTTGTACATTTGTAATGGATCTCATACTGGCTGCCAGTGCTGGGATTTTTTGTCTTTAATCAAAATGAGTAGCTTATGAGTACGGTTTCTTATTATTCCGAGGAAGGTTTGAAAAAACTAAAGGACGAACTGGATCATTTGGAACATGTGGAACGGCCCAGGGTCAGCAATGCCATTGCTGAAGCCAGGGATAAGGGTGATTTGAGTGAAAACGCGGAATACGTCGCCGCGAAAGAACACCAGAAAGTGCTGTTCCGGAGAGTCGAGGAACTGCAAACGCAACTCAGCCGCACGCGGACAATCGACCTGGAAAACGTCCACACGGAACGAATCAACGTCGGCACGCGGTTTGAAGCGGAGAA
>JASMME010000267.1 GCA_030748365.1 Lutibacter sp. | reverse complement strand
AAACCCGCCTTTGAAAAGATCAATCCGGAATTTGGAAGCTCACTACTGGTCAAACAGCACAATGAACAGGTAAACAACAACCTGCCTTTTTGGCATTTCCATCCAGAACTGGAGCTTGTCTATGTGAACAAAGCCAAGGGAAAACGCCATATCGGGAGTCATTTGTCCTATTTCACCAACAGCCAGTTGATTTTACTAGGGGCTAATTTGCCACACAGTGGCTTTACCGACCGGTTTTCCACCAATGGAACGGAAACCATCATACAGTTCAAGGAAGATTTTCTGGGAACAGGTTTTTTTGACATTCCTGAAATGCAACCGATCAAACATCTTTTTGAACGGGCTAAAAAGGGACTCATCTTCGATTTAGAAATAAAAGAAATATTGGGACCTAAAATCGAATCGCTCATGCATTGTAGCGGTATGGATCGTATCTTGCTTTTTCTGGATATTTTAAAAAACCTGGCACTTACCGAGCATTACGCCTTGCTCAATGTGGATGGATTTGCTTTTGAGGTGGAGCCACAAGACAATAAAAAAATTGATATTATTTTTGATTATGTCAGCAATCATTTCAAGGAGCCCATACCCCTTGAAGTAATCGCGGATAAGGTAAACATGACCGTACCTGCTTTTTGTCGTTATTTCAAAAAGGCTACCGGCAAGACCTTTACCCAGTTTGTCAACGAATTCAGGATTGTCCACGCCACCAAATTACTCGCCGAAAAGCCTACGAGTATTACAGACATATGTTTTGAGAGCGGCTTTAATAACTTCTCACATTTCAATAAGTTATTCAAAAAGTTTACCGGTAAAAGTCCGCTAAAATACAGGAATGAGATGAAGCAGTTATTCTCGCAATAACTAAGTACTCAAAGAGGAGTATCGCAGCCCTAGCGAATCTCCAGGGCAAAGGGCATTCTCGCCTGCACCCCCTTTACACGGGAAAAGGACCGAACCCGACTGTAGAGTTGGTGTGCCTCTTCCCCGAGGGTTTCCTGGAGTATATCTTCCTTCGATCTTAGAAAAGGAAAGCTGTTTAACTTGTCTTGGATAGCTACCCGATAACGTGGATAACTCCGAATCTTATACGTACTTATATCTGCCAGTTTCGCTGCCTGGGCAATGGCTTCTTCCAAACCACCAAGCCCATCTACCAATCCTGCTTCAAGGGCTTCCACACCAGCCCAAACCCTTCCCTGAGCCACCTTGTCAACGGCTTCAACAGTCATATTCCGACCATCAGATACGCGCTTTAAAAAGGTATCATATACCTGTTCAACCCCTTCTTTGGTAACTGATCTGAAAGCAGGGCTCATGGGTTCAAAAATACTGTAAGTCGCACCCTGATTGGTGGATACCTGCTCGGCATTGACCCCAATATTATTGGCCAATTTACTTGCATTTGGCAATACGCCAAACACCCCTATGGAACCGGTAATCGTGGTGGGCTCAGCAATGATCTTATCCGCATTACAAGCCAGGTAATAGCCTCCTGAAGCGGCCACATCCCCCATAGAAACCACCAATGGCAACTTTTCTTTGGTCAGTGCCAATTCCCGCCAGATGAGTTCACTGGCCAGGGCACTTCCCCCTGGAGAATTGACCCGCAGTACAACCGCCTTTACCTTGCTGTCTTTTCGTACCTTTTTAAGGGCCTCAATCATAAGGTCCTGCCCTATGATGTCTTCATTTCCTTTGCCGTATTGAATTTCACCTTGTGCGTAAATGACGGCAATTTTATCAGTTCCTTTGGTAAGTATCCTTCCTTTTCCAGTAGCAATATAATCCTGAATACTGATGGTTTCCAGACTTTCATCCGAATCAATACCTACCGCTTGTTTTAACCGCTGTTCATATTCATCCCAATAAACAGCCGCATCTACCAAGTTGTTTTGGGTAGCCAGGGAGGCATTTCTACCCAGCAACTTGTCGGCAATATCGTTCAATTTGTCTGTACTGATGGCCCTGCTCTCCGAAATATCTGCTAGCAATTCATTCCAGATTGACTGAAGAAAGGCAGTGATCTGTTCCCGGTTTTCCGCACTCATTTTATTCGCCAAATAGGGTTCTACAGCACTTTTGTACTTTCCGTGTCGTACGACCTCCATGCTAATTCCGGTTTTATCCTGCAGGTCTTTATAGTAGAGAATTTCTCCAGAAAGCCCCTTGAAATCAACCGCCCCAGCCGGATGTACATACACGGTATCTGCAACACTGCTTAGGTAATAGGTTTTTTGGTCATAGAAATCTGCATAAGACAGGATAAACTTTCCTGTTTCTTTAAACGCTGCCAATTTCCTTCTGATCGCATGGGTTTGTGACATCCCCGCATTGACGCCATTGGTACGGATGCTGATCCCCTTGATACGATCATCAGTGCTGGCATTCTCAAGGGCGTTCAACAGTTGATTTAGGTCTGTTTTCTCCTCGCTTAGATTGAATAGCTCGTCCAAAGGATCTCCACTTTTGGGCGCGTAATCCTTCACAGGAG
>JASMME010000266.1 GCA_030748365.1 Lutibacter sp. | reverse complement strand
AACTCATTGCTTCTGAAAACTTTGTCAGCGAACAGGTCATGGAAGCCATGGGTTCTGTATTGACCAATAAATATGCTGAGGGCTATCCTTCCAAGCGCTATTACGGTGGTTGTGAAGTGGTGGACAAGGTAGAACAACTGGCCATAGACAGGGCCAAGGAACTTTTTGGTGCTGACTATGTAAACGTACAGCCGCATTCCGGTTCCCAGGCCAATGCAGCGGTGTACCACGCGGTATTACAGCCTGGAGACAAAATCCTGGGCTTTGACCTTTCGCACGGCGGGCACCTGACCCACGGTTCTCCCGTAAACTTTTCCGGTAAATTGTACCAACCTTCTTTCTACGGGGTAGACGAAGCTACGGGTAGGTTAAACTATGACCGCATTCAGGAAATTGCAGAAAAAGAACAACCAAAGCTAATCATTGCCGGTGCCTCAGCCTATTCCAGGGACATAGACTTTAAACGTTTTAGGAAGATTGCAGATAGCGTAGGCGCCCTGTTACTGGCAGATATTTCACACCCAGCCGGCCTGATTGCCAAGGGCATCTTAAACGACCCCATTCCACATTGTCACTTTGTAACGACCACTACCCATAAGACCTTGCGTGGGCCCCGTGGAGGCATCATCATGATCGGAAAAGATTTTGACAACCCTTTTGGACTCACCTTGAAAAGTGGGAAACTTAAAAAGATGTCTACCCTCATCAATGCCGCCGTATTCCCGGGCAACCAGGGTGGACCGCTGGAGCATGTCATCGCGGCCAAGGCCATTGCCTTTGGAGAAGCACTGACCGATGATTTCCTACACTACCAGGTACAGGTTAAGAAAAATGCCGCCGCCATGGCCGCTGCTTTTATGAGCAAAGGCTACCAGATTATCTCAGGAGGTACGGACAACCACTGTATGCTGATTGACCTAAGAAATAAAGATATCAGTGGAAAAGACGCAGAAATTGCCCTGGAAAAAGCAGGAATTACCGTTAACAAGAACATGGTGCCTTTTGATGACAAATCGCCTTTTGTTACCTCTGGTATCCGTGTTGGTACTGCGGCAGTAAGCAGCCGTGGGCTAACAGAGAGCGATATGGAAGCCATTGTTGAGCTGATGGACGCGGTCATCCTACACCATGAGGACGAGGACTTCTTGGCCTCCATTGCCGAAAAGGTAGCGGACATGATGCAAGGTAAGCCCTTATTTGCGGATTAGCAGTTGCTTAACTTCTCAGCGACTGTCTGCACTGTCAATAGAATGCTTGGGGTGTTTTTTAACGTCCTGTTAAGAGCCTGTAAAAAGATTAAATAGTATTTTTGAAACCTTGGTCGTAGCTTTCTGGCTGGTCACAGACCCTTCCAGTAAAATACGCCCCATTACAGTCATACGCCTGAAAGCATTGACCTTCCTAGTCTCTTTGTTTTCAGCGAACCACCAATTAGTTATAAATAAATGAAAAGATTATTTTTTTTACTGCTTTTGCTGATGGTTTTCATCGGACAAGCCCAACAAACGGATTACCGCGCTACCAAAGACCGGGTCAACAACCTGGTACACACCCGACTCAAGGTTGATTTTGATTTTGAGAAAAGTCAGTTAAACGGGGAAGCCTGGATAGACCTGCAAGCCCATTTTTACCCGACCAATACCCTGGTACTGGATGCCAAGTCCTTTGACATTCACCGCGTTTTGATGAACGGCCGAAAGCTGGCCTATAATTACAGTGATGACCAGCTCACCATTACACTCGACAAGACCTATCAACAGGGAGAAACCTACCAGGTATATATCAAGTATACCGCCAAACCGGAAGAGGTCATCCACCAGGGAGGTGTAGCCATTACCGATGCCAAGGGCCTGTATTTTATAGACCCCATGGACGCGGATCCCGACAAGCCTACCCAGGTATGGACCCAGGGCGAAACAGAATCCAGTAGTTGTTGGTTTCCCACCATAGACAGCCCCAACCAAAAAACCAGCCAAGAGATTTATATGCGGGTACCCAACCAGTATGTCAGCTTGTCCAATGGCGAACTGATCAGTCAGACTGAACACGGTGACGGCACCCGAACGGATTACTGGAAAATGGACGAAAAACACGCACCCTACCTATTTTTTATGGGTGTAGGAGATTTTAGCGTGGTCAGGGACCAGTGGAACGACCTGGATGTAGACTACTATGTTGAAAAGGAATTTGCCTATGTGGCCAAGGAAATATTTGGCCATACCCCAGAAATGATGGATTATTTCTCCGAGTTGACAGGCATCGCCTATCCCTGGGACAAATACGCCCAGATCGTTGTCCGTGATTACGTTAGTGGCGCCATGGAAAATACCACGGCTGTCGTCCATGGGGAAAGGGCCCAGCAGCACCGGGGAGAATTGCTGGATGAGAACATATGGGAAGGCACGATCGCCCATGAGCTTTTTCACCATTGGTTTGGTGACCTGGGACACCCAATGGGCTACCCGGGGGGCCAGATGTGGATTTTGATGGACTCAGTACGGCTACGCCGGCATCCCGTCGACCCTGTAAGGTTTTCTGGCC
>JASMME010000265.1 GCA_030748365.1 Lutibacter sp. | reverse complement strand
CCACTTCTTGCTTATAGACTTTGTAATGTTGTTTTCCCCTGGCGGCAATCTGGGGTAAGTGGGTGATGGCAACCACCTGCATACGCGCCGACATCTGTTGCATGATCGCGGCCATCTTATACGAAATATCTCCAGAAACCCCCGCATCAATTTCATCGAAAATAATGCTTGGCAAGTGTCGGTATGCGGAAAGGATGGCCTTTACAGCCAACATAATTCTGGAAAGTTCCCCTCCGGAAGCTATTTTCTTAAGGGGGCCGAATTGACGTCCTTTATTGGCTGAAATCAGCAGTTCCAAACGGTCTTTCCCCTGGGAAAAATATTGATCGCTGTGGTGCAGGTCAAACTTGAACCTGGTAGCGGACATCCCCAAACTACTGAGAATATCTTCCAATTTTTTCAATAGTACAGGAACGGCTTTGCAGCGCTCCTGGTAGATTGTATCGGCCAGTTTATCAATCTTAAGAGTGGTCTCAGCAAGCTGTGACTCAACCGCTGCCAAACTGTCGGATACGCGGGAAACCTTTTCCAGCGCCTCTGAAAGATCCTGTTGGACAGACAACAAAGCGGTCACGGAATCCACCGAATGCTTTTTTTGCAAGTCATAAATCAGGCCTAGGCGCTCATTCAATTTTTCCATGGTACCCGCCTCGGGATGTAGGTCATCATTCAAGCGGTCTATATCCGTTGCCAGGTCTTCAAATTCAATCTTTAGGCTGTCTACCCTGTCGTACAGGGTTTGGTACTCCTCTGAAAACGGGGCAATGGCGCGCAGGTTTGTGAAGAAGTCCTGTAGGAGTGATTGGAGGCCAGTCTCCTCGGTATAGGCCAAGGAACGGGCCGTCGATAAATGAATTTTGATCGCCTCTATATTCTGTAGCTTCTCAAGGGTTTGTTCTAGCTGCTCCTGTTCGTGTTCCTGTAAAGCGGCTGTTTCCAACTCTTCAAACAGGTGTAAGTGATAAGCCTCCTGCTCTTGGGCAGCTTGTTGACGTTCTTTAAGCTGGGCGAGTTCCTTGTTCAGCGCTCGAAACAATGTCAGTCCACGCCTGTAGGATTCAACACGTTCAGCATTCCCAGCCAAGGCATCGAGAATCTCAAACTGAAAATCGGTATTGGAAAGTTGGAGGGTCTGGTGTTGTGAATGGATGTCAACCAATCGTTCTCCTAGGCTTTGCAAGACCTGCAAAGTAGCTGGTGTATCGTTTATAAAGGCCCTTGATTTTCCGCTAGGGAGGATCTCACGACGAATGATTGTCTGGCTATCAAAATCTAGGTCATTTTCCTTAAAAAAAGCGTCTAGTTGGTAATTGTCTATAGAGAAACCTGCTTCGATGACACATTTCTTATCTGCTTTCTTTAGGGTGGTAGCATCGGCCCTTTTACCCAATACCAGGCCCAGGGCCCCTAATAAAATAGACTTCCCTGCCCCGGTCTCACCTGTAATGACCGACAAGTTGTCTTTAAAATCAACCCTTAACTTTTCAATCAAAGCGTAGTTCTCTATGGAAAGATTTGTAAGCATGCTCGATCGTTTGACTATTTACCTAAGCGCCTTCCAGCTAGGGGTATTAACGGGTGAAATCTGCTGTAATACCTCCGACAGGCGCCGTTGTCCTTTATAAGAAGGACCTCCGGTAAAAACAGCGACAATTTCAGCCGCTTTTGCATCCATAAACACCCGTAATATAAACGCATTCGGACGGATTTCATAAATCTCCTTCAACCCTATTATGGACGCTGAAATGGCTACTTTGGCCTTCTTTTTATCCCCCTCCAACCTATCAAGACCGGTTAGGTGGTACTGGTACAAGGCCTTTCTATAAGCGCCGTAAGCCGGTGATAACAGCTGGTCAATCAGGGCAAATCGCGTATTGAAACCATCATCCTGGTTCCAGCCCTTATAACCGGTCTGTTGTGCCTGCAAGACAATATTTTGGGCTTGTAAATAATAGCTTGTCCCCCCATCCAACACAAAGGTATCGGCATCCATCCCGAGCATCAGGTAGACATAATAAGCCACCACTGAAACCAGGTTAGAATCTGCCACATTCTCACTAAATGTTAGGGGTTCAAATTCGGTATAGGTAAAAGAAAAATCTGTATCCTTGATATTGAGAATCGGTGTGAGATAGCTCGCACGGTACACAGGCCTTGACGACTGTACCTGTATATTTCCTGTATAACGATCACCCGTTCTTTCTAGGAGGGTAAGGGTGAGGCCCGCGCTTATACGCTCTTCGGGACGGTAATCGAGATTGGTCCAAGCTTGCTGGTTGACAAATTCTTCCAAGGCCTTTTCACGGGTGACGTATACTTGCCTGTTAGCCCCCGGAATCTTGTCTGCGTTGACAGTAACAGTGCAAGAGAACTCCTGTGCCTGTAGCTGGAGAACAAGCAACGAAAAAAACAAGCCTGTCAAAAGAGAATTACGCATATAGCCGATTCAGAATTTCCTTAAAGATATCTTCCGCCACCTGGGCCTTGGATTTTAGACCAAATTCTGAAATTTTTTTGAATTTATCAATGATCGTGACCTTATTTGTATCT
>JASMME010000264.1 GCA_030748365.1 Lutibacter sp. | reverse complement strand
ACCATAGATGTGAGGCCCATTTTAAACGGGGGCACTGATCCGTTCAATCACATCATGAAAGCGGTCAATAAATTGCCAGACGGATTTGTCTTAGCGCTCGTCAATTCCTTTGAACCGACTCCCTTAATCAGGATATTAAACAATAAGGGATTTGCTAGCTTTGTAAGAACAGAAGACGGTGTGGTAAAAACATACTTTACCAAATCTGCCGATGAAGTGAAGCCGGTTGAGAAAGAAGCAGGGCTCTGTACAGCACTTTCCTTAAAAGCCCTTGATATAAAAAAAATAGAATTTGGCAGTCAATGCAAGGAAATAGATGTACGTAACCTGGAAATGCCCCTGCCCATGGTAACCATTCTCAATGAACTGGAAGCCTTGGCATCAGGTGAGGCATTGTACGTACATCATAAGAAAATTCCGCAATACTTGCTTCCCGAACTGGAAGAAAGAAAAGTCAGTGTATGGATGGCCGAAATAGAAGAAGGAAATGTGAAACTATTGATTCATAAATAATGCAGCAGGTTGCCAGTAAGAACGCCCCTTCACCATCGGTGGTAGTACCCCATTTTGTTTTTGGAGGCATTGTCTGGCTGCTTGTAACCGTATTGATTTTTTCTTCACCGCAGGCATTCACACAACATTATTTCAATCCAATGCTTTTATCCATCACACACTTGGTTGTCTTGGGCTGGATTAGCATGGTTATTTTCGGAGCGCTGTATCAGCTTCTTTCAGTGATCATGGAAGTGAAATTGTATAGTGAAAAACTGGCCTTTATCTCTTTCGGATTATTGGGCATTGGCACCCTATTATTAGGGATATCTTTTTGGAATTTCTGGTTGGGTATCCCAATGCGTATGGCTGCTGTCCTTTTACTGCTGGCGGTGCTTTTCTTCGCGGTCAATGTATTTAGAACCGGAAATAAATCTCCGAAAAAAAGCATTGAAAAAAGGTGTATTCAGACAGCTGTTGTATGGTTATTGTTTACAGTGATCGCTGGTTTTGTCCTGGTAGTTAACCTGGCGCAGCCCTTTATTTCTACGCCCCATTTAGCGCTTTTAAAACTGCATGCCCATATGGGTATAATAGGGTGGTTTATGTTGCTTATTATGGGTGTTAGCAGTCGCTTGTTCCCGATGTTTATGGTATCGCATCAACCAAACACACAAAAGCTTAGGAATGCTTATTTTCTGATAAACACAGGGCTCATAATTGCAGTGTTCTGTTTGTTTTTTCAATGGAATACAGGGCTTATTGTCTCTGTGGTTGTGGTCGTTCTGGGTATTATTTACTTCTTGTCATTTATGTTGGAAGTATACCGAAAGCGCCTTAAAAAACGATTGGATATAGGGATGAAACAATCTGTTTTTTCGCTGGTTGTGCTGCTCTTACCCATTGCTATTATAGCTGTACTAAATGCAAGCATTACCAGCACTCAGTCCATTACCTCGCCCATGGCCATTGTTTATGGAAGTTCCCTTTTAATAGGATTCATCACTTCTTTAATCCTGGGCCAGACCTATAAAACCCTTCCATTTATTATTTGGCTGAAGGTCTATCGTAAGCGGGTTGGAAAAGAAAAAATACCCTTCCCAAAAGAATTGTATTCCGACAAAGTAGCGCATCTCCAGTTTTGGGGATTTATGATTGGTTTTATTATTTTTTTAATGGCAATTTTATTACAATCACTTAAAATGGTGCAAATTGGTGGTGTGTTATTATTCATATCGGCCCTCTTTTATAATTACAACTTGTTAACAATTGTATTTCATAAACCAAATGGACAAGATTAGAGAACGACATTTTGATAAACAAACAATTATTCATTCACTGAAAGCAGTCATTGATCCTGAGTTAATGGTGAATATTGTTGATTTGGGATTGGTCTATGATGTTCAGCTAAATAACCGGGAGCATACCATAGAAATACAGATGACTTTAACCACGCCTGGTTGCCCTTTGGGGGAGGTGATCGTACAAAATGTTGAACAGGTACTCAAGGCAAATTTTACAGCATATCAAGTGGAGGTACATCTCGTATGGGATCCCGTATGGACTTTTAAAAACCTAACTAAAGATGGGAAAAAAGCATTGGGAAGGGACTGATAAAATAGCGATGGCCTGGTCCTTCGTAAATCTTATCATGAAATTCCACCCAGGGTGGAGTATTCCCTAACCCAGGCATCCAAGGATTTGGAACCGCTATTTGAAAAATTGGGTACCTGGGTTAAGCAGTATTTTTAGGCTTGTATTTCTTATCTTGCTGTCCGTTCTTCTATCAGATAAAGAAATTCCATACCAACCCAAAACGGACTGTTAGGTCCCGGTAAGGGTGCCTGGGGGCGGCGTAATAGTTTCTACCGGTATAGTCTGCCGAGATATTCTCCACCTTGAAATAAAGGCGTGTTCGCTGTATCTGGGCGTTTACAAAGAAATCGATAAGGGGGTAATCTCCAATCTCCGTATGGTTCTGCAAGATAAACTCACTGAGAACCGGGTTATAGGCACCCGCTTTGAACTTACTGAAGTATTTAAAGGTAAAGCCTGTCT
>JASMME010000263.1 GCA_030748365.1 Lutibacter sp. | reverse complement strand
TTTCCACCTCTTTTGTGGACATCACCGATCTTGAGAAAGTGGCCGCTGCTGTCCGACCCGAAACCCGGGTTCTCTACTGTGAGGTCGCTAGCAATCCCTTATTGGAAGTGGCCGACCTGCCAGCCCTACGAGCCATCGCTGACAAACACGGGCTGACCCTGGTGGTGGACAATACCTTTACACCGCTGATTATGTCTCCCCAAAAACTGGGGGCGCATATCACCATTCATAGTCTGACCAAATTTATCAACGGTACCAACGATGCTGTAGGCGGTGTGGTCTGTGGTAGCCAGGAATTTATCAACCGTTTGCGCGATGTCAACGACGGGGCTGCCATGTTGCTCGGACCAGTTATGGACAGTTTCCGTGCAGCGAGTATTCTTAAAAACCTCCGTACCCTACACATCCGTATGAAAAAACACAGCGAGAACGCACTGTTTCTGGCCGAACGTTTTGAAAAAGAGGGCATCAAAGTGGTCTATCCCGGGCTAGAGAGCCACCCCAACCACACACTGTTTAAAAGGATGCACAATGCCGCCTACGGATTTGGTGGTATTTTAACCATGGATGTGGGCTCGTTGGAAAAGGCCAATGCACTGATGGAACTGATGCAGCACGAAAACATCGGCTACCTGGCAGTCAGCCTCGGCTTTTACAAAACCCTGTTCAGCGCCTCTGGATCGAGTACTTCTTCGGAAATCCCCGAAGCGGAACAAGCGGCCATGGGCTTGTCATCGGGCATCATTCGTTTTTCAATCGGACTGGACGAGGACATCGAACGTACCTACGGGGCCATGAAAGCCTGTATGCAACAAGTAGGCGTCCTCTAGGCGCTGCGCTGCCTACAGGGCCTTAAAACGGTTGGCAGCCTTGTATATGCTTTTTAATTTATGTATCATTACAAAACTTTAAAAGAAATCACTGATGCAAACCCCTGATGACCCGGAAATAAGCAAGGCTGATACACCAACAATCCCAGGCAATGCATCCCTGCGTATTTGGGAGGCTTTGTTACCCGTACTCATCCTGATGCTCTTGCTGGCCTATAATATCTTTTATGCCGACGGGGTGCTGCTGGGCGACTATTCCAACCAGTATATCCTCCTGATGGGAGGACTGGCGGCTGCCCTGGTAGGCTTTGCCAATAAAGTGGGTATAAGGAAAATGTATACAGCGATTCTGGAAAACCTACGAAGTATTCTCGTCCCGATAGTGATCTTGTTTTTGGTAGGAGCCCTGGCCGGTACCTGGCTGGTAAGCGGTATCATTCCGGCCATGGTTTATTATGGCTTATTGGTCTTAAACCCAACGATTTTCCTACCGGCCTCAGTGGTCATTGCAGCTATTATTTCCATAGCCACCGGTAGTTCCTGGACCACCTCAGCAACCGTGGGCATCGCCCTGATTGGCATCGGTACTGCCCTGGGAATTCCTGCGGGTATGATTGCGGGGGCGGTTATCTCCGGTGCCTATTTCGGAGACAAGATGTCGCCGCTCAGCGATACCACCAACCTGGCACCCGCCATGGCGGGTACGGACCTGTTTACCCATATCCGGTACATGTCCTATACCACGGTGCCTACCATTTTAATTGCCCTCTGTGTCTTTGGCTTGCTCAGCCTGGGCCTTGATCCTTCAGGAGCAACTGATATCAGCCGTTTATTAGGGGCCATTGAAAAGGCTTTTACAATCACACCGTATTTGTTTATCGTCCCCTTGTCGGTAATTGTGCTGATCCTGTGTAAGACCAAACCCCTGCTGGCCCTGGGTGCCGGGGTCTTACTGGCCATCGTCTTTGCCCTGATCTTCCAGCCAGCGGTATTGGCCAGCTTGTCTGATACGGCTTTTCAAAGCCTCCTACAGGCCATCCTCTCAGATACGGCCATCACAACAGACAACGAACTCCTAGCCGAACTGTTTAGCTCCGGTGGAATGAAGGGTATGTTATGGACCATCTTTCTAATTATTTGCGCCATGGTCTTTGGGGGGGTCATGGAGGCCATCGGTGCCCTGGTCAAGATTACGGACGCCCTGTTAAAAGTAGCGTCTTCCATCTTTGGGCTGTTTGCCAGTACGGTGGTAAGTTGCCTGGGGTTGAATGTGATCGCTTCCGACCAGTACCTGGCCATCGTGATTCCCGGTAAGATGTTTGACAAGGCTTATAAAGACAAGGGACTGGCTCCTGAAAACCTGAGCCGAACCTTGGAAGACTCCGGAACGGTTACCTCGGTACTGATTCCCTGGAATACTTGTGGCGCTTACCAGTCCTCGGTATTGGGCGTGGATGTCGGAAGCTATATGGGCTATGCGATTTTTAACTGGCTAAGTCCTTTTATGACCTTGTTTTTTGCGGCTTTTCGGATCAGGATCCGGTATGCTTTAAAAAAGTCTTCATAATGGGGGTTGGGGAAAAACACCCTTTTTAACGCCTTTTTTGGGTGGGCAAAAAAGGGGAAAGAAAAAATAACTGCTTTATTTCTTTTGTTTATGTTGTCTTGATAAAACGAACTAACAAATCAAGACGCTCTATAAAAACCCAATTCCTATTCCC
>JASMME010000262.1 GCA_030748365.1 Lutibacter sp. | reverse complement strand
TATACACAGTGGTAGCAGGCACTTGCTACACAATTCACTGCCTTTGTTTGTGCTGTTGTGGGCCCTCTGTTATTTTTACCGTCAGATTGCGGCAAAAGTCCTGGTACGCGGGCTGTTTTTTACAGGAATGCTTACCTGGTTCTTTGCCCGACCGGCCTATCATATTGGGGCCAGTGGTCTGGTGTATTTGTTGGTGAGTTTTGTCTTTTTCAGTGGGATGATCAGGCAGTACTACCGCTTGGTCGCTTTGTCGCTGGCGGTTGTATTTATCTACGGGAGTATGGTCTGGTATTTGTTTCCCATCCAGGCATCCATTTCCTGGGAAGGGCATCTTTCGGGTTTTGTAACGGGCTTGTTTTTGGCCTATTGGCACCGAAAGCAGGGACCTCAGCCCGAAGTTTTTCAATTTAGCAACACCGATGATTTTGACGAATTATTTGATGCTGAAGGTAATTTTGTGCCTGCCGAAACGGTGGAGGAAACACCCGAAAGAGAGTAGGGGACTTAGCCCTTACACGAGCCTGACCGACTTGCAGCGACCTTCTTAGGCCCCCAGTCGTTGCCTGATTGCTTCATACAAAAAAGCCCCACAGGCCACCGAAACATTTAAAGAGCCGATGCTTCCCTGCATGGGCAGGCAGGCCTTGTGATCGACCATTTTTAGTACCGAGGGGTTGATACCCCGGTCTTCCGACCCTATAATGATGGCGGTTGGGCCTTTTAGGTCGATATCGTATAAACGGTCCGTTGCTTTTTCAGTAGCAGCGACCAACTGTATTTCAGCGGCCTGAAACTGGAAGAGGGCATCTTTGATATGGGATACTTTACAGATAGGGATGTTAAATGCCGCGCCGGCAGAGGTTTTGATGGTCTCCGCATTGACGGGGGCATTTCCCTGGTTTTGAATAACGATACCCTTTACACCGGTACTTTCGGCCGTTCGGATGATGGCGCCAAAATTACGTACGTCCGTAATGGCATCCAGCACCAGGAACAGCGGCTTGTCTTCTTGGTCAAGGCAGGTGCTGATCAGTTGGTCCAGGTCGGCAAAATCAATGGGAGATATTTCCGCTACCACGCCCTGGTGGTTCTGGTTTTTTGACAGTCTGTTCAGTTTTTCAATGGGCACAAAACTTTTGGAGATAACCAGTTCCTTTAGCAGACCACTCAGTTCTCCGAAGAGGGGGCCACCCAGGTTTTTTTGTAGGTAAACCTTGCGGATCGTTTTTCCGGATCGAATGGCCTCTATCACAGTGCGTAGGCCAAATATCTTTGTTTGTTTGTTTTCCATGCGGCAAAGGTAGTTCAAAAATCTAACAAGGCTTGAGAAGGCCTCTTTTAAATTTACAATTCGGCCTTTTTAACCTTGCTTATGTCAGGGCTTGTGGCGAAAGACTTCTACCGCACCGTCATTGCACCCAATAACCAAGACGGCCTGGTCCTTCTGTTGGACGACCTCCACAGATTTGGCGTTTCCTTGAATGTACAAGCCAGTTTTACTAGGCATTTCAACGCGATACCCATCATGGCCGTTTGACAACAATACCAGCGCATAAGGATTGTCCAGGCGGGGTGTTTCCACTTCAGTATGGTGAATATTTCCTACCACTACCAGGTCTTCGAAACCGTCTTTGTCAACATCCAAAGGTGCGGCATCCAGTACCGGCATGGTTTGCACTAGGTGTGGAAGGGGTACCTTTCTAAAGATACCCGCCCCCTCATTTAACAGGGCGATGCTTGCAAACTGGTTGGCTTCCCGCTGGTAAGCAGTATGGATTTTCTCGCCGTAAATATCTTCCAGACTGGCATGTGCAAAGGCATCGAAACTGGGCATTTTTTCAGCGATAAAGGGCATTTGTTGTGTAGAACACTCCTTTCCCCTTGCCGGTACGAATATTCCCTTGTATTGATAGCTCAATACCACGTCGTGTGTGCCATTGTCATCAAAATCATCGGCGTAGACACGTAGCGGTTTGCGATCCGTTACTTTAAATTTGATATTCTTACCAATATTGCCCACTAGGTAGTCCTTTTTGCCATCCTTGTTTAGGTCGGTTTCTGTGATGCTAAACCACCAACCTTTTTCCGTATCCAGCTTGCTTTGCGATGCAATATTCTCAAAAACGCCCTGGTTGTTCTTAAAGAGTCCGATGGAAGTCCATTCTCCCACTGCGATAAAATCATCCCAGCCGTCGTTGTTAAAATCAGTGGTAATCACCTTGTTTACAATGCCAAAATCTTCAAAATCAGCGGCGACGTCCTGGGTAACATTGTAGAGAATCCCGTCTCTATTTTCGTAGATGATGGAAGGTTCATGTACCGGGTATTGCTGCGGTCGAATCCTGTTTCCCACGATAAGGTCATCATCGCCGTCCTTGTCGAAGTCAATCTTGCAGACCGTTTTTCCGCTGATCGTATAATCGTCAATAGGGGAGTCTCCTATTTTCGAAAAATGCCCCTGGCCGTCATTGCGGTAGATACGGTCTTTTAGCCTAGGAGATCGTTCGTTGAATTCACTGCCACCACTAACCACATAGAGGTCCAGGTCTTTATCATTG
>JASMME010000261.1 GCA_030748365.1 Lutibacter sp. | reverse complement strand
GAGCCAAGTGTAGTATAATTGTATATAATAGGAGTGAGGCGGCATTATTACAGAATTGGTTGGAGAATAATATTAAAACAACTTTTTGTTGTGAAAACAACTATTTATTATAGTTTTTAGGAAAACTAAAATGAAACTTACAAAAACACAGAAGGCGAAAAACTAACAGACACACAATGGCACCAGGTCATTGCCTGGAATAAAACGGCTGAAATCGTAGAAAAATATGTCCGAAAAGGCCAGGAGATTGCCCTGGAAGGAAAACTGAGCTCCAGAAGTTATGAAGACAAAGAGGGCATCAAAAGATACCTCACCGAGGTAATCGCCAAGGAGGTATTGTTATTGGGGAGTAAATCTTAAGTTGTATTTTTATGTAAACAAAAAAGGCGCAATGCGCCTTTTTTTGTATCTCAAACCAATTGGGTCCCTACAGATTGGTCAACAATCGCAATCGGTATCACAGTCTCCTTTTGACTTTTTTCCAAACAGGTATTTCCGACCCAAAAAAACAAGGGCCAGTAACAGGGCTATATATACTAATAAATCTTGCATCAACTCAATATCGTAAAAGCCAGTGCCGCTGCCATATAGGCTAGTAAACCCATACCAAACAGCTGTAAGATCGGCCATTTCCAACTGTTGGTTTCCCGTTTTACAACGGCCAGTGTTCCCATACACTGCATGGCAAAGGCGTAAAAGAGTAACAACGATACCCCCGCCGGAAAATTAAAGCGTTTCTCACCGGTCTCAGGGTTGATTTCCGCAGCCATACGCTGCTTGATGGTTCCAACATCCTCTCCCCCGCTTTCCACGCTGTAGATGGTTGACAACACCCCTACAAACACCTCACGGGCAGCAAAGGAGCTCAGAATGGCAATGCCTATTTTCCAGTCGTAACCCATCGGAGCAATCACAGGCTCTATCGTTTTTCCCATCATACCAATATAGGAATGTTCCAACTTATAGGCGGCTATTTGTTGCTGGAGCTGGGCATCAGTCAATGTTTCTTGTTGCTGCTGCGAGCGGACGTTTTCTGTGGCATGGTGGAACGCTTCCGGACCGTTGGAGGCTAGGAACCAAAGAACCACAGAAATGGCCAGTATTATTTTTCCTGCACCAAAAACAAAGGCCTTGGTCTTTTCGACAATCTCGAAGAAAACATTGCCTACTGAAGGTAGTTTATAATTTGGCATTTCAATGACAAAATAGCCCTTATGTGTTATTTTTAATACTTTGTTCAGTAAAATTGCTGAGCAAATAGCCGCTCCAAAGCCGAGTAGGTATAAGGCCATTAGGGTAAGGCCCTGTAGGTTAAAAATTCCCAAAACACGTTCGTTGGGAATGATCAGGGATATCAGGATGGCATAAACAGGCAAACGGGCTGAACAGGTGGTAAACGGCACCACCAAAATAGTAATCAACCGTTCTTTCCAGTGGTTGATATTTCGCGAGGCCATGACCGCAGGAATGGCACAGGCCGTACCAGAGATCAGGGGAATTACACTTTTCCCGCTCATACCGAAGCGGCGCATAATCTTGTCCATTAAAAAGACCACCCTGCTCATATACCCTGTTTCCTCAAGCACAGAAATAAACAGGAATAAAATGGCTATCTGCGGAATAAAGATTACGACCCCTCCAATGCCCGGAATGATACCTTCGACAACCAAATCGGTAAAGACCCCTTCCGGGAGATGGGCGCTTGCATAGGCGCTCAGGTCGGAAAACAGGCCATCAATCAGGTCCATAGGCAGGCTTGCCCATTCAAAGACTGACTGAAAAATCAGCAAGAGGATACCCATAAAAATAGCATAGCCAAAGATCTTATGGGTCAAGACCCTGTCTAGGCGCGCGCGCAGGTCTGTAGCCTTGGACTTATCAACGATATAGATTTCCTGAAGAATCTCTTTGATTTGCTGGTAGCGGTAGATGGTTTCTTTGTGCTGGTATTTCTTTATTTTTTCGGAAGCAGCTGTAAAAAGGCCAATGGCTTTTTCTTGGCGATCGTTTAAATAGCGAAGGGCCGATTGTTGTGTGAGCATCAGCCAGGAAACATACCGCGACTCTTTAAAAGCGGTGTCGAGTTCTTTAAAAAAGGAGGCGTCAATCCGGTCAGACAATTTATTGAACGATTCCGCAACCCTCCCTGAATGTTCCAATATCTTTTTCTTCAGGGTGTCGATACCGGTATGTTTGCGGGTACTGATCAGCACCACCGGTGTTTGAAGGTGCGCTTCTAAGCGTTCTAGGTCAATGGAAATGCCTTTGCGTTCCATTTGGTCGGCCATATTAATGACCAATACAGCAGGGATGCCCAGGTCCTGTACCTGGGTGAAGAGCAATAGGTTCCGCTTGAGGTTTTCCACCTCGGCTACCACCACGATCAGGTCGGGATAAGCGCTGTTTTGCGGATTTAGCAGGGTGTCGAGTACGATGGTCTCATCGAGTGATGTCGGGTGGATGCTGTAGGTTCCAGGCAGGTCGGTAATCTCGGCATGCCGGGTCTCTGAAATCTTACAGATTCCTTGTTTTTTAGACACGGTAACCCCGGGATAATTGCCTACTTTCTGATTCAGCCCGGTCAGGGCATTGAA
>JASMME010000260.1 GCA_030748365.1 Lutibacter sp. | reverse complement strand
ACAGCCTGGCCAACCGAACCGTTGCTTCCTACCAATATGACCCGGTAGCCAACTTGGCTGCAGAAGAGGAGATTGCCTATTTAACCGCTCCTGCCCTTGAAAAGAGAATTCGCGACAAAAGAAAAGAGATGGAAAAAGCCGCCAAGGCCCTTGATTTTATCGTTGCCGCCCAACTTAGGGACGAAATCAAAGAACTCAAGGAACGCTTACAAAACGCCTAGAAGTAACCCCATCGTTTCGATAAAAACAAAAAACCCGCCTTAGGCGGGTTTTTATATTATTAGGCATTTCCTTTTTCGTAATCTGCCAAGAATTTGGCCAAACCGATATCGGTCAGGGGGTGGTTTAAGAGCCCTTTGATAGAAGACAAGGGGCCGGTCATCACATCTGAACCGAGTTTGGCACAATCAATTACATGCATGGTGTGGCGCACAGAGGCCGCAAGAATCTGTGTTTCAAAATCGTAGTTGTCATAAATCTGACGGATTTCTGCAATCAGGTTCAGGCCATCGGTAGACACATCGTCCAAACGCCCCAAAAAAGGAGAAACATAGGTGGCGCCAGCCTTGGCGGCCAACAGGGCCTGACCTGCAGAAAATACGAGGGTGACATTGGTCTTGATACCCTTGTCTGCAAAATACTTACAAGCTTTGATGCCATCGGCAATCATGGGTAGTTTTACCACAATCTGCGGGTGCAGGGCAGCCAGGGCAGTCCCTTCTCTTACCATGCCTTCAAAGTCCGTAGCAATCACCTCTGCTGACACGTCTCCGTCTACAATGTTACAGATATCCACATAGTGTTGCAAAATATTGTCAGCCCCGGTGATGCCTTCCTTGGCCATCAGGGAAGGGTTGGTGGTCACCCCGTCTAAAATACCCAGACTTTCTGCCTCTTTGATTTGATCGATATTGGCTGTATCAATAAAAAATTTCATAAGTAGTTTTGTTTAATGTTTTGTCGTATACGCACCGCAAAAGTACATATTTGATTATAACTTATAGTGATTCATTAATAATTTTTCATACAGCCTATCGGGTAAGAGGCGTTTGAGTACAATGGATAGTTTCTGGAGGGGGCTACCCACCTTATAATGTACCTTTGGATTGGAGGTCTGTATGATTCGGTAAATGGCCCTGGCCATCTGATCAGGGTCATTGCCACTGTTGACATGGGCATCCATCAGGTCTAAGTTGCGTTGGTAATCTTTGGCATAAGGCGAGTCTTTCAGTACAGGACTGTGGTACCTACCGGCAGCAATGTTGGTGGCAAAATCTCCGGGGGCTACTGTGGTCAAGTGAATACCGCTGTTCTTTAGCTCCATCCGCAAGGCCTCTGTAGTCATTTCAAGAGCGGCCTTGGTCGCCGAATAAATACCGCGAAAAGGCAGTCCCATATAGCCTGCAATAGACGTAATGTTAATTATCAGCCCCTGTTGCTGAGAGCGCATTTGCGGCAGAACTGCTTTGATTACTTCCAGGGCACCAAAAAAATTGGTCTCAAAGACCTGGCGCATTGCTTCGGTAGGTGTTTCTTCGACCGGTCCAGTAATACCCATACCCGCATTGTTTACCAATACATCAATGGCGCCTTCTTTGGCTATAACCGCAGCGACCGCTTGACGAATACTCTCAGGATCATTGAGTTCCATGGCTAAGAGTGTAAAGGGCATTGCTTGGTGGCGTTCGGGATGTCTGCTGGTTCCATAGACCTGCCAACCACGTTTACTTAAGAATTTTCCGACGGCCTTTCCAATCCCAGAGGAAGCACCTGTGATAAATACGACGTTGCTCATATACTAACAAATTGTTGTGATACGCTAGGTATCAAGCTCAAAAATACATTATTAAAATGATTTATTCGGATGGATCCCGGAGAAGTAGCCTCGCAAAACATACGTGACAAAAGGGCATAAAAAAAGGCAAGCTACCTACATCACACCGCTACGACCTAATACCTTTGCTGCGTTCCCGCCCTGGAGGATTCAAAGGGAGCTGGTTGTGTAGGACTTGCCCGCTGCAAATTTACGGCCCTTTTTTCTTTTAAACAATCATTTTATTGGATAATTACGGCTACAAGGCTAAGGTATTGCGAACGAATCCTTTAGAAGATATTCGCACCAATCCCTCCATCTTAGCTGGCTAATTTGTATATTTGTTTGACTAAAACTAAATACTATTATGGAAAATCAAGAAACATCTCCCAAAAACATCATGCTGAACTACGGAGCAGTACTCGGCCTGGCCTCTGTGCTGATCGGGGTTATAAACTATGCCTTTGGCAATGTTTTTAAACCACATTGGTCTATCTCCGTTTTTTCGACGGTCGTTAGCATCGCGGTGATTGTGATGGGCTTGCGCAAGATCAAAGAAGGTAACAACGGCTTATTAAGCCTGGGGCAATCCCTAAAAACAGGACTGGGAATCACCCTGATTTCTGGAATTATCTACGTGGTCTACCTATTGATTTTTATGAATTTTATCGAGCCTGATTTTACAGTAAAAATGCTTGAGTTTCAAGAGCAAACCATGCTGGAAATGAATCCAAATATGAGTGATGAACAACTGGAAATGTCTTTGGAAATTGCTAAAAAAAT
>JASMME010000025.1:8458-11149 GCA_030748365.1 Lutibacter sp. | reverse complement strand
TCTTGTGCTACGACCTACAGCAAGGAGTTGGCGACCAATACAGCCGACAGGTAAGCCTGTCCGAACTGCAACAAAAGTGTGATGTACTGAGCTTACACACCCCCTATAACAAAGCATCTTATCAAATGGTAAACGAGGCATTTATACGCGCCTTTTCCAAACCTTTTTACCTGATTAATACGGCACGTGGCAATGCAGTGGTCACTGATGACCTGGTGAAAGGGCTCAAAGAAAAAAAGATCCTGGGAGCTTGCCTGGATGTCTTGGAATACGAAAAGGGTTCTTTTGAACAACTGTTTGTAAAGGAAACTCTTCCCAAGGCTTTTGACTACCTAATTCAGGCAGAAAATGTACTGTTATCTCCCCATATTGCAGGCTGGACAGTGGAGTCAAAACGAAAACTAGCGGAGACCATTGTCGACAAAGTGGCACGGCTGGGCACTTAAAGAGTATCCAGTAAATTTTGAAATAAACAAACCTAGGTAGACGGTGCTGCTGGTTCCAATAAACAGTGTCCAAACAACTGCTTTGATCGGTAGTACAAGCCCAGCAAGACCAATTATTAACCAAATGAGTATGCCCACCAATGGGGTTGCCAGAAATTCCCTTTCTATAAATTCTTCTCTTTGCCCCTCGAGTGTCCTGTCAATATGCCCCATTTCTTTTTGTCTATTTTGTATTTATCAATCTCATCTCTGTTTGCTTCTAATGAATTAAAACAGGTGAAAACATTCTTATAGATTCCTACTAAAAAAACCCTGGAATTCCAGGGTTTTTTTGGGTCTATAACCAAACAAATTCTATTCTTTCCTAAGTTTTAGCTGTACCGGTTTTTCTAGGTGTATACGGGCGATGTACAGGCCTTTTGGCAATGCTTCAAGACTGACAGCGGTCTTCCCATTTGCCACTGCATAGTGCTGGTCCGAGACTACCTGCCCCTGAACATTGTACAAGGAGATTCTTACTTGCCCAGCCTGGTCAAACATCGGTAGGTTGATACTTACCATTCCCCGGCTTGGGTTCGGGTAGGCGCTGATGCCGTCAAGCAGGGTCACTACTTGTTTTAAACTGCCTTCACAAAGGGCGGCACTCGTTACTTCCAGGGCATCTCCATGTGCCACGGAAACACTGAATTTTTTATCATTGGTTTCCAGTACCTTTTCCTGATTTACATATACGCTGTAAGGGGCGGTTCCCGTACTAATTTCAATAGAAGCCTTTCCTGTTTTCACACTTGATTTTCCGGTAACAAAGTTGCTTTCAGTAAGGGCAATCTGATAGCACTGTTCAAATTGTTGCGCAGCTATACTGATACAAACGGTATAGTTTCCGGGAGACAGGTCGGATATGACCAGGTTATTGGTAAATGGGTGGTCTGTACCATTGATGGTAGCGACATAGTTATACATGGCTGCTGCTGCAATAGCAAGTTGGCCATTGTTTTGATCCGGACAACTCTCACCAGTAACCGTAAGCTGGAAATTATCGGAAGGCAGGACCAGGCATCCATCAGAATTTACAGCACTACCATCAGGCGTATCCGGACATTGATCGGTGGCGTTGTTTACCCCGTCATTGTCATCATCTAACTGCCCGTCAGAACAACCATTGGCATCCACGGCTTCTCCTACCGGGGTATCCGGACATTGGTCTACATTGTTCATAACCCCATCATTGTCATCATCCAACTGACTGTCTGAACAACCGTGGGCGTCAACGACTTCCCCTGCTGGTGTGTTCGGACATTGATCGGTGGCATTGTTCACCCCGTCATTGTCGTCATCAGCCTGGTCATTTGAACAACCATCCGCATTGACGGCTTCCCCTGTCGGGGTATCTGGGCATAGATCCAAGCCATTGATAACCCCATCGCCATCATCATCGCCTTCATAATTATCCACGGTAAACTTAGCGGTAAACATGCCCCTTCCGTAAGTGGAGGCCAATACCATATTGTCGGAAGTTCTCAGGTCAAAACTGGTTACCTTTACGTTTTTCATCCCGTTTTGAGATTGGGTCCACTGTGGGTTTGCCTCCATAAAGTTGGTGGTTGCCCATACCCCCAGGTCGGTTCCCAGAATTACTTCATTTTCATTCAACGGATTCATCATAATAGCATTCACAGGAATATCCGGGAGGTCATTTTCCTTGGCAGACCAAGTACTACCACCATCCGAAGAGTAGTATACATTGGTCACCCCATAGTTATAGAAAGTTACCAGGAGGTCATTGTCGCTAGCTCCCTGTTCAATACAAGAGATGCTTCCGTAGAACTTGTCTCCGGTAAGATCCGTCCACACAGGGGTGCCATTGGCATCAGTCAGTTTTAACAGCTTGCCGTTTTCCGTCCCTACAAAAAGTGTAGATGGCGTAAAGGTCGAGGGTTTAAACGCTGTTGGAGAACCTGTCAACAGGTCATCGGTTAGGGATGTCTTGGTCGCAAAGCTGCTGCCCAGTTCAAACCGCGAGATCCTGTACAGGGTGTTAGAACCTGATAGCGTTGCCGAGGTATAGAGCATATTGTGATGGCTGTCCAAGCCTGCGGGATTGATAAAATCACCGTCGTCATCGCCCGCAATGCTGTACAACCAAGCTCCTGTTTCATAATTTAGATAGGAGTAATTGTTGTAGGTATAGGAAGTTACCATATACCCATTGTCTTTATCTATAAAACAATAAGCGCCGTCTCCT
>JASMME010000025.1:0-8448 GCA_030748365.1 Lutibacter sp. | reverse complement strand
CATGTGTTGAAGGTGCAATACCTCCGGTTGCATTGTTAATCAAGTGCGAACCGTTGTCTTGGGCGCCGGCCAGTAATTTTTCAGCAGTGGTTTCTGCTCCAATAGCGCCTTTATAGAATTGAACCGTATTATAATCCTTGTTTCTCGCGGCAATGGCCTGGTTATTATTAGGGGCACTCGCCAGGTCATTTCCGTAGAATACCCCGCCATCGGTACCGAATATACCTCGGTTGGGATTCCCAGGGTTAAAGACTAGGATATGATGATCTGCATGTACATAAGACACATTCAAGCTTCCCAGCATATTGTTGTTTGACCACTTGGAAATTTGATCCCAGCTGTCTCCTGCATCAGGTGACCTGAACAAGTCTATCCCGCCGGCATACAAGATGGCATCATCCGTAGGGTCTACTTCCAACATCAGGTCGTAGAAAGCCTGGCCCCTGGTAAAGTCATTGTCCGCAATATCGAGATCGGCATCATCAGGAAGTGCTGTCTCAGTCACATTTGCAAAGGCATCCGTGGTTTTCAATAGGGCAATTGGCGCTTCTGAGTTACCTGTTTCTCCCAGTACATAGACCACATCCGGGTTGGAACCAGAGAGGGCGATCTGGGTACGGTCACCTTCGTTAATTTCATGCTTTACCACAAAGTTGAGACCGTCTGCGGCATGGAGGATGGTTCCACCCCCTTCTCCACCCAACGGATTGTTAGTGGTTGCGATCCAAACAGCGTTGTCTGCTCCAATCTCGATATCGTTCGGTGCATAGTTGCTGCCACCGCTGGTTAAGGGCAGTGACACTGCCGACCAGCTTGTACCATCGTTGTTCGATCGGTAGAGTCCAGCCTGTTCCAGCCCCAACCAGGTATAGGGAGAAGATGCAGCATAAGGAGCGGATCCCGCGGCTACATATACTTCACTGGTACTACCGTCAACATCCCTTACCTTGATATCATTGATATGTTGGATTCCGGGAGTTACAAAGGTGCCTCCAAAAGGATTGTCTGTCTTTTCCATGGTAACCTGAACACCATTGGCCAACTCGTTGATGATGGCCGCTCCGTCTTCATCGGAAACCATAATGGCCGGAATGGTGATGGTTGTATCTTCCCCTCCCATACTAATAGGAGGTCCCACGACATTGTTAATGACCAGTACCGCAATGGCCCCGGCGTCCTGGGCGTTTTTCACCTTGGAAACAAAGGTACAGTTCCCTCTTTTGATGACCGCAATCTTTCCATTGACTTCTGCACTGTTTATTAGTGGGTTACAAGCCTCTGTGGATGCTGCTGTACCATCATCGGCCAATACGAGCTCACCCGTAAGCGGAGTACTGGTCAGTGCGGGTCCAAAACTTGCAGAAGTCGCCACGTAGTCACCGGCGATTGAGACAGGGCTGTCTACAGACAGTTTGGTATTGGTCTCAAAGGTTGTTTCTCCGGTAACACCACCAAAGATTTGTGTCCAGCTGTTTCCGGCATCGGTCGATTTCCATACCCCATTCCCATTTACACCACCGCTCACATAGGACTCACCAGTTCCTAGGTAGAAGGTATTGGTATTGTTTGGATCATAGGCCAGGCAGCTAACAGCCAGGTTTTCAGGCATGTCTACCAAAGACCAGGAACTGTTTGCGTCGGTAATGTCCTGGTTTACCCAAAGACCACCGCTCACCCCACCAGCAAAGACCCTTTTATGGGTATTGTCATTGGGGTCGAACATCAGGGCCCTGGTTCTTCCGCCTACGTTGTTCGGGCCTCTTTCTTGCCAGCTACTATAAGCCTCCGGACCACCAGGCACTTTGTTTGTAGTCGTTGCACCGCGCAGCGATGCCTGTAGGGCAAACAGCCTTTCAGGATGGGGTCTTCCTGTAGCCGGGTCCATGGTAAGTTCCCACATTCTTTCCTGATATTTGTTAGGAGGAATTCCTTTCGATTTCCGTTCAGCCTTGCTAAGTTGTAGCGTTTCTTGAAAGGGACTGTTCGCCAAATGCAAAGCGTGCTGCTCCCTAAGGGATTCGATAGAAGCCTCTTTGGCTGTATTGTTGTAGGAAAGGTTAAAAACGGCTGTTAGGGAAACAGCTAGGAAAAACAAATAAACGAACGTTTTATTTGTCAGGCGCTTGTCAATCATAGTGGTTGCAATTTAGATATACTCGAAAATTTTCCAAATATAGGGTATTTCAGAGAACCCTACAGCAACGCAACCGGCAAAAAAATTGATGATTTCACAATCAATAAACCTGTATAAGTGATAAACATAGCGAGCAAACCACAAAATTATTGACTATTTTATGGTCTTCTACCACTTTCTTTGTGAAAAATGAAAAACAAGCAATGTTCACCTAGGCCCTTTTTAGGATCCACACATCAAACAATCATCGGGGTTATCCTTGGATTCTAAGAGCATCTGTTTGAGTTCTTCCGGACTGAGTGCCTCCTCACTGGCGCCTTCTTTGTTTTGATTGGAAAGGGTAAACTGAATGGCATTGACGGCACTCTTCGTACGCAAATAATACATGCCGGTCTTTAGGCCGCTTTTCCAAGCGTAAAAATGCATAGACGTCAGCTTGGCATAATCGGCATCTTGCATAAAGAGGTTCAACGACTGAGACTGGTCTATAAAATAGCCCCGTTGCCGCGACATGTCAATAATGTCCTTCATACTCATTTCCCATACGGTTTTGTACAGGGCTTTCAAGTCTTCGGGAATACGGTCTATGTGCTGTATGGAGCCGTTGGCCCGCATAATTTCCTCTTTCATGTCATTGTTCCACAAGCCGATAGCCACTAGGTCTTCCAGCAAGTGTTTATTGACTACGATAAATTCACCGCTGAGCACCCGACGGGTATAGATATTCGAGGTATAGGGCTCAAAAGCCTCGTTGTTCCCCAAAATCTGCGAAGTGGAAGCAGTGGGCATAGGAGCGACCAACAACGAGTTGCGCACACCGTGTTTTTTGACTTGTTTTCTCAGGGATTTCCAGTCCCAACGACCACTGAGGTCTTCTTCTGAAACACCCCACATATTGAATTGGAAGACTCCCTCTGACATGGGGGAACCTTTATAACTGGTATAAGGTTCTAAGGCCTTGGCCATCTCCATAGAGGAGGTGACGGCCGCAAAATAGAGGGTCTCAAAAATCTCCTGGTTTAAGGTTTTTGCTTCCTCGGAGGTAAAAGGCAAGCGCAGCATGATAAAAGCATCTGCCAGCCCCTGAATACCCAATCCAATAGGGCGGTGACGCAAATTGGAATTTTCAGCTTCTTTGATTGGATAATAGTTTCGGTCTATAACCGTATCTAAGTTTCGTGTTACTTTTTTGGTTACCTCAAAAAGGCGCTGGTGGTTGAAAAAGTCTTGTCCTTCGGCATCCTTTTCGACAAACATCGGAATGGCAATAGAGGCCAGGTTACAGACCGCTACCTCATCGTTGGCAGTGTACTCCATAATTTCGGTACACAGGTTTGATGAACGAATGGTACCTAGATTTTGCTGGTTGGATTTCCGATTGGCTGCATCCTTGTAAAGCATATAAGGGGTCCCTGTTTCGATCTGTGCCTCCAGTATTTTCTCCCACAATTCACGGGCTTTGATGGTCTTACGGCCCTTGCCGACCTCTTCATAGCCGGTATATAGTTTTTCGAACTCATCACCGTGGGTGTCGAACAGGTGTGGGCATTCATTGGGGCACATCAGGGTCCAGTCTCCATCTTCTTCCACCCGTTTCATAAACAGGTCCGGGATCCACATGGCGTAAAACAGGTCGCGGGCACGCATTTCTTCCTTACCCGTATTTTTCCGCAAATCCAAGAAGTCAAAAACATCGGCATGCCAGGGTTCCATATAAATGGCGAAGGACCCCTTGCGTTTTCCGCCTCCCTGGTCAACGTAGCGTGCCGTATCATTAAATACCTTTAGCATGGGAACAATACCGTTGGAAGTGCCATTGGTCCCTCTTATATAGGAGCCGGTGGCGCGCACATTGTGGATAGACAGGCCAATGCCTCCAGCTGATTGGGAAATTTTGGCGGTTTGTTTCAGGGTATCGTAAATGCCATCGATACTATCATCCTGTACCTGTAATAAAAAACAGGAAGACATCTGGGGCTTGGGTGTCCCTGCATTGAAAAGTGTTGGGGTGGCATGGGTAAAAAACTTTTTGGACATCAGTTCGTACGTTTCCAAGGCCGCGTCAATATCCTCCTGGTGAATGCCCACAGCCACCCGCATCAACATATGTTGCGGACGCTCTGCGATCTCACCATTCAATTTGAGCAGGTAGGAACGTTCGAGTGTTTTAAAACCAAAGTAGTCATAGCCGAAATCCCGGTTATAGATAATCGTGGAGTCCAACACGGAAGCATTGTCCATGATAATTCGGTAGGTATCGTCAGACAACAGAGGGGCCTTTTTTCCAGTTCTTGGGTTTACGTATTCGTAGAGGTCTGTCATGACCTCGGAAAATGATTTCTTGGTCTTTTTATGCAGGTTAGAAACGGCTATCCTGGCAGCGAGTCTTGCATAATCAGGGTGTTGTACGGTCATGGTGGCGGCAATTTCCGAGGCCAGGTTGTCAAGTTCATAAGTGGTTACCCCGTCATACAGGCCTTCAATTACCCGCATGGCCACCTTTACCGAATCTACCAAAGGGTTTAGTCCATAGCACATTTTACGAACCCTGGAAGTGATCTTGTCAAACATCTCGGGCTCTTTTCTGCCGTCTCTTTTTAATACAAACATAGTGAAATTGGGGTCTTTTAGTTAGTCTTGTTGATTTTATAAGGGCATCGTTCGCAGGTCAGTGAAGGCCAACGTCTGATTGAATACTATATATAGTGGGTGCTGCTTGGAGGACCTAGAAATCAGCATCAAAACTGATGCTGCCTGTTCCTCCGGATTTTACACCGGCTTTTTGATATTCGGAAACGCGTTTCTCAAAAAAGTTTGTCTTGCCTTCCAGGGAGATCATTTCCATAAAATCAAAGGGATTGCTCACTTTGTATACCTTATCGCAACCAAACTCTGTCAGCAGTCTGTCCGTGACAAATTCAAGGTACTGGGTCATCAACTTCGCATTCATCCCAATCAGGCTCACAGGCAATGATTCCGTGATAAACGAACGCTCAATATCCAGGGCATTGGTCAAGATTTCCCGAATCCTTTCTTTGGGCACCTTGTTGACGATATGGTGATTGTGTAGGTGAACTGCAAAATCACAATGCATGCCTTCATCCCGGGAGATCAGCTCATTTGAGAAAGTCAATCCAGGCATTAAGCCTCTTTTTTTCATCCAGAAGATAGAACAGAAACTTCCCGAGAAGAAAATACCTTCCACGGCTGCAAAGGCGATCAAGCGTTCTGCAAAACTCGGACTATCAATCCATCTCAGGGCCCATTCGGCCTTTTCCTTGATGGCGGGAAACACTTCAATGGCTTTAAAAAGTCGTTCCTTTTCAGCTTCGTTCTTTACATAGGTGTCAATCAGCAATGAGTACACCTCTGAATGAATGTTCTCCATCATAATCTGAAAACCGTAGAAGAACTTTGCCTCGGTATATTGCACCTCGCTGACAAAGTTTTCAGCCAGGTTTTCGTTGACAATGCCATCAGAGGCCGCAAAAAAAGCCAGGATATGTTTGATAAAATAACGCTCGTCGTCATTTAGTTTGGTCTCCCAGTCCAACACGTCCTGATGCAAGTCGATCTCTTCAGCGGTCCAAATACTGGCTTCCTGTTTTTTATACCATTCCCAGAGGTCGTGGTGCTGGATAGGAAAAATGACAAATCGGTCTTTATTTTCTTGTAAAATAGGCTCAGTCACTGACATGGTTGTGAATGGTATTGTTTGGTAAAATGGGGTGTTAATTTCTATGCGAAACGCAACAAACAAATATTGTAAAAAAACCCTTATGATGATAGGGTTTTTCCGTCGCAGTTATTAAGAAGTTTTTAACATCCCCTAAGATAAGCCCTGTATAATGATTCGTATATCGCCCGGAAAATTCAGTAGGAATAGGCCCTACCAGCCCCCCAGACAGGGTGTCCAGATTACAGGCTATCGGCTGTCTTTTCAAGGGCTTCGTACCAGGTCTTTCCAAACTTTCTAATCAGGGCTTCCTTAACAAATTTGTAAACAGGCACCTTCAGTTCCTTTCCCAATGAACAAGCATCCTCGCAAATAGCCCATCGGTGGTAGTTGACCGCAGCAAATTCGCGGTAGTCGGTCACCCTAACCGGATATAAATGACAAGAGATGGGTTTTTTCCAGGGAATTTTACCCTGATTATACGCTTCTTCAATGGCGCATTTTGCCGTATTATTCTGGTCGAAGATTACAAAGGCACAGTCCTTTCCGTCGATCAGCGTGGTTTCGTATTCCCCGTCAACAGTTAGAAAAAGACCTTGTTGATCAATGGCCCTCTTGCCTGCTGCCCGCATCAAGGGCTTAATTGTTGGATACAGCTCCATCAGCAAAGTTAATTCTGCCTCTTCCAGGGGTGCACCGGCTTCACCGTCAATACAACACTGTCCTTTGCAAGCATTTATATTACAGACAAAATCCTTTTCGAGGATATCCTCAGAAACAATGGTTTTTCCCACTTGAAACATGTCACAAAAATAAACTAATTTTGCATATTGTTCAATGTGAATGATTAGATTTGCCCCCTCTTTTAATACCTGTAGTTATGACCATTAATTTTAAAGAAATTTTTACCGCTACCATGGTGCTTTTTGCTGTCATTGACATCGTTGGCAACATACCGATTATCATTGACTTGCGAAAGAAAGTAGGTCATATCCAGTCTGAAAAAGCCGCTATCATTGCAGGGGTCATCATGATTGCTTTCCTGTTTTTGGGAAAGAGCATCCTAAACCTAATCGGGATTGATGTGAATTCATTTGCCGTGGCAGGTTCCCTGATATTGTTCTTCCTCGCATTGGAAATGATCCTGGGAATTTCCCTTTATAAAGAAGAGGCTACCAATGCTGTAACTGCTTCGGTTTTCCCACTGGCCTTCCCGCTGATCGCTGGTCCGGGCAGCCTTACGTCTATTTTGTCGCTGAGGGCAGAATTCGATACCGTCAACATTGCCATTGCCATCGTTGTGAATATTATCATTCTGTATTTTGTTCTCAAAACCTCTGTAAAAATTGAAAAGATTATTGGAGAGAATGGCATCAACATTGTTCGGAAGGTTTTTGGAGTCATCCTGCTGGCCATTGCCGTTAAATTGTTCGCAGCCAATATTCAAGGCTTATTTGCCTAGCCCGTCAGGACTCCCATTTTAGAGAAAGTGTCAACCAGCGGTCTTCTTTTTCCAAAACAGACCCGTTTATTTCCTGAAGCTTTATCGCTAGTTGGTCAATCTCAGGACCTGATAGATCTCCGTGGCTCAACTTGGTTTCGAGGGTCTTCTTTTCAATTAAGAGTTGTTCAATGGTTGTTTCCAAGGCGTTGAATTCCTGTTGTTCCTGGTAGGTGAGCCCCCCCTTTTTGGGTGTTTTTTGACGCTTGTCTACTTTTTTTGCCAACGGGGCTTCCCTCTTGTTGGATCTCGAATTTTCATAGACCCGAAAATCGCTGTAGTTACCAGGAAAATCATCAATCATACCCCCGCCTCTGAAGACAAACAAGTGGTCTACGATTTTATCCATAAAATAACGGTCGTGCGAAACCACAATCAAGCATCCCGGAAAATCTAGTAAGAAATTTTCCAACACATTTAATGAAACAATGTCTAGGTCATTGGTCGGTTCATCCAATAGCAGAAAGTTCGGATTTTGAATAAGTACGGTGCACAGGTACAATCGTTTTTTTTCTCCCCCACTCAATTTTTCAACCAGGTCATATTGGCGTTTACGACTGAATAGAAAGCGCTCCAGCAGTTGACCGGCCGTAATTTTTCGGCCTTTGGTCAAGGGGATGTATTCGCCAAATTCCCTGATTACCTCAATGACCTTCTGTCCGGGGTGTATATCGATACCCTGTTGGGTATAATAACCAAATTTTACCGTGTCTCCCACGACGACCTTACCGGCATCTACCGTCATTTGCTGGGTAATGAGGTTTAAAAAAGAAGATTTCCCGGTACCGTTTTTACCAATGATACCTATACGCTCACCCCGCTTAAAGACATAGTCAAAGCCATGTAGAACCGTACAATTCCCTAATTTTTTCGATACCCTGTGCAGTTCCAGAATCTTAGAGCCCAGCCGTTCCATATTGATTTCCAATTGTAAGCGGTGGGCATCTCTTCGTTTATGGGCCGCTTTTTTGATATCGGAAAAATCATCGATCCTGCTCTTCGACTTGGTCGTTCTCGCTTTGGGCTGTCTACGCATCCAGTCCAGCTCTTTTTTATACAGGTTCTTGGCCTTGGATACGCTGGCTTCTTCCTGGGCAATACGGGCTGCTTTTTTTTCTAAGAAGTAGCCATAGTTTC
>JASMME010000259.1 GCA_030748365.1 Lutibacter sp. | reverse complement strand
CTACCAGCCCTGTTCCTCCGGTCACTAAAATCATAGAACGAATGTAACAAAAATGTTGGGTTAAGCTGCTTCCTACAAAGTAAAATTTTATCTTTGTTGAAATTTTAAATCCCAGGAATGAATTTTGTTGAAGAACTTCGTTGGCGGGGCATGCTACACGACATCATGCCAGATACGGAAGAACATTTGCTGAAAAAGGCCACCACCGGTTATATCGGTTTTGATCCGACAGCAGATTCCCTGCATATCGGCAGCCTGGTGCCTATCATCATTTTAATGCATTTTCAAAGAGCAGGCCACCGGCCAGTCGCCCTGGTGGGTGGTGCTACCGGTATGGTGGGTGATCCTTCAGGAAAATCGGAAGAACGCAACTTATTGGACGAGGCCACCCTAGAAAAGAATGTGGCGGGTGTACAGGCGCAATTGGCGCGTTTCCTAGACTTTGACAGCGCTTCGGGCAATGCCGCCAAACTGGTCAACAACTATGACTGGATGAAGGGTATTTCGCTGATCGAGTTTGTACGCGATGTAGGCAAGCACCTCAGCGTCAACTATATGATGGCCAAAGAGTCTGTTAAAAAACGCCTAGGAAATGAGAATCAGGCAGGGATGAGCTTTACCGAATTTACCTACCAGTTGTTTCAGGGCTATGATTTTTACCACCTGTACCGAGCAATGGACTGTACCTTACAAATGGGCGGGTCTGACCAGTGGGGCAATATTACCACCGGTACGGAACTCGTTAGGCGAAAAGCACAGGGAAAGGCCTATGCGCTGACCTGTAAACTGATTACCAAGGCTGATGGCTCTAAGTTCGGAAAAACTGCCAGTGGAAATATTTGGCTGGATGCCAACAGAACATCTCCTTATAAATTCTACCAGTACTGGTTAAATGCTTCTGACGAAGATGCCAAAAACTATATCAAGATTTTTACCTTCTTGGACAAAGCCACCATTGAAGCGCTGATCGAACAGCACCAGGAGAACCCGCACCTACGGATTTTACAAAAGAAAATCGCAGAGGAGGTAACGGTGATGACGCACGGTAAAGAAGCCTATAAAAATGCGTTAAATGCCTCCGGAATCTTATTCGGTAAAAGCACTTCCGAGGCCCTTCGTTCACTGGATGAACAGACCTTTTTAGACGTTTTTGAGGGAGTGCCCCAAGCGCTGGTATCTAGGCAGGAGCTCAGCGAAGGACTGGATATGATTGCCGCCTTGTCGGCCAAAACTGGCTTCTTGGCCTCCAATGCCGATGCCCGCAGGGCCCTTAAAGAAAACGCTGTGTCCGTCAATAAACAAAAGGTAACGGCAAGCCATCTAATCGGCCCTAAAGACCTGATCGCAGACACCTATATCCTGCTACAACGCGGTAAAAAGAACTATTTTCTGATAAAGGTTGGGTAAACTAACCTGTTCTTAATGAAGGTTTGCGGCCAATACCGGGTGCTTTTCTCTTATAAAAAAACACCCGGCTATGCCGATGCCCTCTACACCCTATACTTAGTCATTAACCGCATAGAGCTCCAATAAGCTGATCGTCGCTTTTATCAGGTCTTCTGTCTCCAATAGGATTGTAAAATAAAGGGTGGTATTCTTGGGGCTTGACTCTGTGGTTCTGGTTCGGGCAATTTGTTTTTGAACCGCTTCAGAAACCTCCTCGAGTACCGTTCTTTTCTTATCGACCAACAGGGTGAGTTGGTCAAAGGAACGGTTATCAAAAATCGTTCGAATTTCTTGTATAAACGCGTTGAGCTTTAGGTCAATCTCCAACAATTCCTTGGCCTGGTTCTTTTTTAAACTCTTGTGCTGGTTATTGATGTGTTTATGGCTGACCTTTGAAATAAAGCCGACGGATTGTGCAATGTCCTGCAGGTCTCCAATCACATTGATATAAAAATTACTGGCACTTACCGAGCTGTCTTCCAGGTTTCGGATAAAGAAGAAAATATTATTTTGCAGGTCTTCAATTTCTGATTCGAGTTTTAGTACCGTATTCCTGGTTTTTTTGAGTTCCTGAAGGTCTTGGTTGATCAGGCCTCGCAGGGCACGGGTGTTGATTTTACTCACCCTTTTTAATACCTTGGAAATATTGTCCGCACTTTCATCGATCACCCCCTGAACGGATTTGCTCTCCGCCCTTTGCAAGCTGTCTTCTGACCTGGCTTCCTTGGTCTTTCGCATATAGCTCATCGAATTTCTGATAAGCAAGGCGATGGCCAACAACAACAAGACCGCAATCATCGCTGAGCCACCCAAATGAATAAGGTAGGCCGCTGTTCCAGCCGCTATAAAGGCACTGATGGCAGTAAAGAACCAACCACCAATCACATTCAGTACTCCGGCCACCCGATACACAGCACTTTCACTGCCCCAGGCACGATCGGACAAAGAGGTTCCCATGGCCACCATAAAGGTGACATACGTAGTGGACAAGGGGAGTTTATAGGAGGTCGCTATGGAGATCAATATACCTGCTACCATTAGGTTGACCGCAGCGCGTACCATGTCAAAAGCCGGCAATTCATGTGTTTTACCCTGGGCCAAAGCAATGACTGGTTTTTCAAATTGTTTTTCAATCTTTTGTTGTACGCGTT
>JASMME010000258.1 GCA_030748365.1 Lutibacter sp. | reverse complement strand
AGGGCCAGCTGCAGGGCTTCTTCCGAAAAGGTATGTTCATTGACCACCTCGATACCGTGGAGCAACTTGTGTTGTATCAGGTAACGGTGAAATGGCTCCAGACGCGCAATGCCATCCTTTCGTTGGGCATCCCAGTTCGGATGGTTCCAAAAGACAAAAGCCTCCTGTTTATTGGCTTCTAGGATACCACTCAGGGAATCCTTGTGTAGCAGGCGGTTGGCATCTTTTATAAAAACTGCGTTTAGGTGACCGGGAGGCATGTCACGGGTAATTTCCGATCCGTTGATCACCATCAGGTCCTCTCCAGAGATAAGTGACTGGTGGGCGATCTCAAAAGAACGGTTCCTGTCTGGATGGGGCAGGTCATTCTGGTGTGGTTGGTACTCTAGGTGCTCGGTCATGGCAATCAAGCCCAGGCCTTCTTTCCTAGCTTCTTCCACCCGGATGTTTGGCCAGACATGGCCATCGGAAAATACCGTATGGATATGCAGGTCCGTACTAATCAATGCTGACTGGGCAGGAGATAAAAAATAGGCTTGCTTGTCTTGGGAATACGCCTTACTAAGGACAAGTAAAAGAATAACACCAATCAGCTTGCTTAGGTTACTGGCTGTCATAAAGGTCTTTTAGGCTAAGATACAAATATTCGTAAGCCCAGCAAAGCAGGGCTGTTATAACAAAAAATTAAAGAATTTATTGGGTTTTAGGGCCGTCTTAAAAAATTTCTGATAGCCGCCTCTGCCAATACAGCCATTTGTTCGTAGCCTTTTTTATTGGGATGTACCCCGTCATAGGTATAGGCCTCAATCAGGCCGTTTGTATCATTTTTCATGACAGAAAAATAATCCAGGTACCCATGCCCGTTTGTCAGGGCATAATCCCTTAACAATTGGTTAAGCAACGGAATCTTAACATCCGGATGTTTCTTTTCAGACATCCAGGAATACTCCTGAGCTGGTAGGACTGAGGAAATAATAACCTTGATATTGTGTTCCTTGGCAAGGGTAGCCATGGAAAAAATATATCCGGCAATCGTTGGAATGCTTATGGGGCCAGTATTGCCGGCAATGTCATTGGTACCCGCTAGGATGACCACCACCCTAGGCTGGAGTTCAATAACATCTGCCCGGAAACGCAGGAGCATCTGTGGAGTCGTCTGCCCAGAAATCCCCCGGTTGATATAATTTTTTCCCTTAAAAAACGCTGGTTGGAATTCCTGCCAACTCTCCGTAATGGAATTGCCCATAAACACAACCCGGTCCTCGGCAACCAAGGAGCGGAGACTGTCATTGGCCGCTGCGTAATAAGAGAGGTTTGCCCAATCCTGGGCAATCGAGGAATTTGAAAAGATCATGATAAAAACTATGAGTGCAGATCGTTTTTTCATTATATTGTTTGATTAATGACTACTAAGCTAATATATTTTAATATATGATTCAGTCACTAAAAATTATACAAATTATGGTATCTCATAGACGAAAAAGCCAATCCGTGGGATTTCTAATATGCTATATTTATAAAAAACCTATCAAAACCATCTCCTACCTTTTCCTTAGCATGCTGCTTTTGGCCTGCCAGGAAACAAGGAAACCAACCACAAAGCTAACAGACCCCCAGCTAGACTACCAGGCCTATAAACCGTCTGGCAGTGAACGGATCCTGTCTCGCAGCGAGTACCGTGAGAAACTGGAAGGCTTCTGGCTGGCACAGTGTATCGGGAACTGGACAGGGCTGGTTACTGAAATGGATAAGATTGGACTGGCAGACAGTTTACAAACCGGCCGGTTTTATACACGGGAAGATTGGGGGGGCAAAGACCTGCCCAATATTTGGAACGATCAGCCCAGCCCCCTCTCTCCTACCATTGATTTTGTATTTGCCGCAGCTGATAGCGTATGGGGGGCCGATGACGATACCGACATAGAATACCTGTACCAACACTTGCTTTATACCTTGCAAACTTCTGTATTGACTGGGGAAGCGATCAGAAAAGGCTGGTTAAGCCATATCAAGGCCACGGAAGAGAATTACCTGTGGGTCTCCAACCAAAAAGCCTTTGACCTGATGCAGGCAGGCATGGTTCCTCCCCATACAGGAGATCCCTTGCACAACCCACATTTTGAGATGATCGATGCCCAGCTGAGCACAGAAATCTTTGGTTTGTTCGCCCCTACCCGACCCGATTTTGCAATGAAAATGGCCCAATTACCCATACAGACCACGGCCCGCTTTAATGCCCAATGGATTGCCGAATTCTATGTCCGTATGCACGCACTCGCCAGTATGGAGATGCCAGGTATGAACAGGCCCCAACAACTCTTTTGGATGGCAGAGGAGGCGCGTAAAGCCCTGCCAGAAAATTCCTATGCAGCCGGTATGTATGATTTTGTAAAGGCCCAGTACCTGTTGGGAAGCCCCTGGGAAAGCATCCGGGATCAGATTTACCAACGCTACCAGGTAGCACAACAAGACGGCTATGACCTAACTGCTCAAAAACGCTATTGTAATGGTTGTTTTGCGGCAGGAATCAATTTTGCTGCCAGCCTGGTCAGTCTCTTTTGTGGGGAAGGCGATCTAAAAAAAACCATCAAAATCGGTACGCTC
>JASMME010000257.1 GCA_030748365.1 Lutibacter sp. | reverse complement strand
CTTCGATTTTATGTTCACCATCGGAGGAGATGGCACCATTTTGAGAGCCGTTACACTGATTCGGGATAACAATATTCCGATTGTGGGAATCAATGCCGGTAGACTGGGTTTCTTGGCCACCGTACAGAAGGAGGAAATCGCAGAGGCTGTAGACCGGGTAATGGCTGGCAAATACAAGCTCAAAAAACGATCCCTGCTTTGTGTTGCGACCAAGCCGGAAACTGCAGGCCTATCACCGTTAAACTTTGCCTTGAATGAGGTGTCCGTCAATCGAAAGAACACCACTTCGATGATCACCATTGAAACTTTTTTGGACAATGAGTTCCTGACCGCCTACTGGGCAGACGGTTTGATCATTGCCACCCCCACGGGCTCCACTGGTTATTCATTGAGCTGCGGAGGACCGATTATCACCCCAGCAGCCAAAAGTTTTGCACTCACCCCCATCGCCCCACACAACCTAAACGCCCGGCCACTGGTCATACCTGACGATACGGAAATAACCTTTACCGTCAGCGGTCGGGAAGGTGAGTTTTTCCTGTCCCTGGACTCACGGATTACCAGTATTGACAGCGAGACAAAAATCACCGTGAAAAAAGCCCCTTTTCACTTAAAAATGGTGCAGATCAAAAAACAAACCTTCTTAAAAACCCTGCGCGAAAAATTGTTGTGGGGGCAGGATCTTCGCAATTAAATAAGCCTTTCAGGCAGTATAAGATAGCTGATAGGAACAATAATAGTTACCTAAACACAGTTTTAGCAAAAAAGAAAAACCGTCCGCTCTTGTAAGCTGACAGAATTCATTATATTTGCTTGCTTATTTTTCGAATAAAGCAAACAAAAAGAAATATAACGATTCCTTTACAAAAGGGACTGTTTACATTCTCTTTGTAAGAGAACGCTTCAAACGAGTATTTGCACAGGTTTTTAATTTTAAAATTAACCGCATCCCATAATTACTAAAATGTAAACGTGTGAAAAAAGGGTTTTTATGTTGGTTCTTCGTCCTCACTGCTGAACTTGTTTTCAGCCAGTTGCACGAAATCGGTGTTTTTGCCGGAGGCAGCAATTACCTGGGTGACGTAGGATCCGAGTACTATATCAGACCCAACAAACCCGCTGTGGGAATTATTTATAAACGGAACATTAATACCCGAATGTCTATAAGGGCAAGTTATACCTATACGACGCTCTACGCAAATGACGCAGCGTCCAGAAACCCTGCGCGGAAAGCAAGGGCGTGGAAATTTCCGAAACCCAACCCTATTCAGGAACTAGCCCTGGGAATGGAATTCAACTTTGTCAACTACCCTGTCGGTCGCTATAAGCACAGTCCTTACCTCTTTGGAGAACTACTCTTATTCAAGCATCAAATAACAGACGTTTTGGTTACGGGTGAAGACACCTACGATTCAAAAATATCCACAGCCATTCCTTTTGGACTTGGCTATAAGGCAATGCTTGGTTCCAATCTATCAATGGGATTGGAGTTACGGGCGCGTTACACCTTGGATGACGACCTGGATTATCGTATGGTCAACGAAAAACCAGCAACCACCGACTGGTATTTTTTGACTGGGATATCGCTTACCTATACCTATGGGAGACCTCCCTGCTATACCCCCTCCTTTTGATGACAATACCGACAGACACCCTACAAAAAAACCGACTGCCCCAGCACATCGCCATCATTATGGACGGCAACGGCCGCTGGGCCAAATCCAAAGGAAAACCCCGGGTTTTCGGTCATAAAAAAGGGGTGTCGGCCGTTCGTGAAATCGTGGAGGCCTGTTCAGAGATTGGCATCTCTTACCTGACCTTGTACGCTTTTTCAACTGAGAACTGGAACAGGCCCCAATTCGAAGTAAACACACTGATGACCCTCCTATCTACCTCGCTCAGGAAAGAACTGAAAACCTTCCAGGAAAACCATGTCAGACTGAATACCATCGGGCGGTTGGAAAGCCTTCCCGAAAAGGCACAAAAAGAGCTTCGGGAAGTGACCCAAAAAACAAAAAATAACACTGGTCTGACCCTGACCCTTGCACTCAGTTACGGGGGGCGGGAAGAAATTGTTAAGGTTATCCAAAATATTTCAGAAAAAGTTGTTAATAATCATTTGAGAACTGAAGAAATTGACGAAAAAATTATAAATAATCATTTATATACATTTTCTTTGCCTGACGTTGATCTGATGATCCGCACCAGTGGTGAAAAAAGGATCAGCAACTTTCTGTTATGGCAACTGGCCTATGCCGAATTGTACTTTACTGATACACTTTGGCCCGATTTTGGAAAGACAGACCTTTTGGGTGCCATTATCAATTATCAACAAAGAGAAAGACGATTTGGAAAAATCAGTGAACAAATTGAAGAAAACAATGACTAACATACATTTAGGCCTTTTATGGGCAACCTTTGCCTGTATAGGCGTCTATGCCCAGGAAGTAACTCAGAAGGAGGTATACGACCTGTCAATTAGGAAAGACAGTCTTCCCAACACCGTAGAACCAATCACCGCCACCCCTTTTGGGAGGGGTGCTTCTTATGAACTTGGTGGTATTTCAGTCAAGGGGTTGAAAAAATTTGAAGAGGAGACCGTCAGTGTG
>JASMME010000256.1 GCA_030748365.1 Lutibacter sp. | reverse complement strand
AGCCATCCGCGACTTTATCCGGCATTTGTATGTCCATGCCACTACAAATCCCCTGAAATACGTTTGTTTTTTGGGCGATGCCAGTTATGACTATAAAAACAAGGAAAAGAACCTTGTACCTGCTTTCCTGTCCTATGAGAGTTTTAACCTGTCAACCTCTTATGTAACGGATGATTTCTTTGCGATGATGGAGGATGGGGAAGGTAAGATGCAGCCCTTTGAAACACTGGATGTAGCCACGGGAAGAATTCCAGTTTCCAGCGTCGCAGAGGCCGATCAGGTATTGACCAAATTGGGCTTGTATTCCCAGGAGGATGCCTATGGTAGCTGGCGTACGCGGGTGAGCCTGATTGCAGATGATATCGACGCTTCAGGAGAAGAGTTCTTGCAGGAGGGCATGGAGGAAATTGCCGGCGATATAGAGGAGCATAAACCCCTAATCAATATCAAAAAAATATTTTTGGATGCCTATCCGCAAACCGCTACGGCGGGTGGAAACAAGTATCCCGCGGTCAATACGGAAATTTCCAATCAAGTGGAGAAGGGCAGTCTCTTGGTCAATTATTTTGGCCATGGAGGGGAAAGTGGCTGGGCGGCAGAAAGTGTATTGGGCTTTGATGAAATAGCAAGCTGGAACCATGTTGACAGGTTGCCCCTGTTTGTGACCATTACCTGTGAGTTTAGTCGCTTTGACAACCACTTGAGAGATACTGCTGGAGAAGCCTTGTTATTGAAAAAAGATGGGGGAGCTATTTCCCTGATTTCTACAGCCAGACAGATTTATATCAGTTTTGGTCAGCATTTCAATAAGGAGCTTGTTCCCAAACTCCTTGACTTTGACAACCAAGACCTTCCCATGGCAGTGCACCTTAAAAATACCAAGAACCAGTTCCATTCGAACCAGCGCTACTTTATTTATTTTTTTGGAGATCCGGCCATGAAATTGGCCTTGCCAAAGCCTTCAGTCAGACTGACCCATCTGAATGATATTTCCCTCAGTGAATCTCTTGATACCATCAAGGCCCTTTCCTATGTAAAAATGAGGGGAGAAGTCCAGGATGCTTCCGGTATCCTGTTGGATGATTTTTCCGGCCCCCTCTCCGTGACTGTCTTCGATAAACCGGTTAGCAAGACCACCCTAGACAATGACCACCAGGGCATTGTCATGAATTTTAAGGTGCAGGAAAGCAAGATATTTAACGGTCAGACCTCCGTGAAGGATGGTCGTTTTGACTTTGATTTTGTAGCGCCCAGGGATCTGAAAATAGCTTATGGGAATGGTAAATTGAGTATGTATGCCCACAACAATACTACCGATCGCTCCGGTGCAGACCGCTCGCTGGTGATTGGTGGTATTGACCCACAGGCCCCTGAAGACAATACAGGCCCTCAAATCCAACTGTATATGAACGATTTGAACTTTGTGAACGGCGGGCCTACCAATCAATCACCTTTGTTTTTGGCCCTCCTGGAAGATGAACACGGAATCAACACTTCGCTTAGCGCTATAGGACATGATATCGTGGCCATATTGGATGGTGACGAATCCAATCCAATTCAGCTCAACGACTACTACCAGACCGATTTAGATACCTATCAGAAAGGGCGTGTGTCTTATCCGCTGAGGAATCTCAGCACTGGGCCGCATACCATTGGCTTGAAAGCCTGGGATACCTATAACAATGTGTCGGAAGCTTCCTTGTCCTTTACGGTGGTTGATGATGCTGGGTTGCATTTGACCCATGTGTTGAATTACCCCAACCCCTTTGTCGGTCATACGGCCTTTTGGTTCCAGCACAATAAGCCCAATGAGCCCTTGGAGGTACTGGTTCAGGTGTTTACGGTTTCCGGAAAGTTGGTCAGGACCCTTCGCGAAACCGTTCAAACCACCGGGAATCTGTCCAGGAGCGTGGTCTGGAATGGCCTGGACGACTTTGGAGCAAAAGTTGGAAAGGGAGTGTATGTTTATAAGCTTACAGTAAGGGCCCTCTATTCCAGATTGAAGGCTGAAAAAACAGAGAAGTTAGTCATACTTCAATAAATTAAAGATATATTTGTATAACCTAATAGTAAATTCAATGAGAACAATCATTTTTTGTCTGTTGACCGCCGTGTCTGCGCTGTCAACTTTGTACGCACAAGAAGCCTCTAATACCATTACAACTGCAACCCCCTTTTTATTGATTGCCCCCGATGCGCGGGCAGGAGGGATGGGGGATATTGGTGTGGCGAGCAGTCCAGATGCTTATTCGCTCCATTGGAACGCTTCAAAGTTTGCCTTTATGCCTACTGAAATGTCCGTAGCGGCTACTTATACCCCTTGGTTGCGGCAGCTTACAGATGATATGTTCTTGGGCTCAGTCAGTATGGCCAGGAGAATTGATGACAGGAGTGCCTGGGCGGCCAGTTTGAATTTCTTCAACCTCGGCCAGATTGAGCTGACTGATGACAACGCGTTTCCGCTAGGGACAGAAATGTTAAACGAGTTCTCTATTGACGGCGCCTATGCCTTGAAATTAAGTGATCATTTCTCCATGGGCGTGGCCTTGCGCTATATCCGTTCCGATTTGGGTATAACATCTACCAATTCCTCCATAAAGGCGGTCAATACCTATGCGGTC
>JASMME010000255.1 GCA_030748365.1 Lutibacter sp. | reverse complement strand
GCAAAAAGCTCAACCAGGATTACTGGAATCAGAAAACTGAAGATACCAGCCCCCAATACTGGAAGTCTTAGGCAACTTGCTTTCCCAGGTACATCAGGCGGTCTCCTGAACGGGCCTTTAGGGTCGCTCGTTGGGAGGAAATGATGTGTATTTCATCTTGTTGATTCCTTAGGAACAAGGGAATGGTATTGGGTTCTTTTTCCAATTGCTTTAACAGCTCAGTAAAGTGCTTTTGTGAGTTGATGGCAATCTCATTGACAGAAGGAAAATCACGGACAACTTCACTCAGGTTGATAAAATCATCTCGGTGGGTGAACAACTGCGCTTTTGGAAGCACGACACCATCTTTTAGCTCATCGGTGGAAGTGAGCCGGAAGGCACCTCTTTCTCCAAAGAAAGGTGTGAATTTTTGAAGGACATACTCGTTTACCGAAGCACTTCCTGTCACGGCCAGCAGGTAACCGACATCATTGAGTTCAACATCTTCCAGGAGATCCTCTGCATAGATATTTCCCTCAATGGCTTCCAGCCCCAATGCACGGGCCTTCTTGATATTGTCTGCGTTGCTGTCAATCAGCACAACCCTTCGGTCATTGTTTTTTAGATACCCTGCGATTAAGCGGGCAAAATTGGAGGCACCCACCATCAGAATACCATTGGACGACTTTAAAAAGACCCCTAGGATCTTAGACAAGGTACGTGCCGTGGTGGCATTCAGCAAAACAGTTCCCAGTACAATCATAAAAACCAAGGGCGTGATATAGGCCGCACCAGGCTCGCCTTTCATGGCCAGTTTTAAGCCAAACAGGGAGGCAATCCCTGCTGCAACAATTCCGCGTGGGCCTACCCAGCTGATAAAAAGTTTTTCATTGAAACGAAGGCCGCCACCCAGGGTACTCAGAAATACTGATAAAGGCCGCAAGAGGAATACCACGATCAAAAAGAGCCACAGGCTTTCCCATTTGTATATCAGTAAAACATCTTCTACGTTGATGTTTGCAGAAAGCAGTATAAACAAAATAGAGATCAGCAGTATACTCAGGGATTCTTTGAAATGAAGGATGTCTTTGAGCTTTCGCACCTTCATATTACCCAATACCATTCCCATGATAACCACCGCCAGCAAACCGGATTCATGGGCGAAAAAATCAGACAAAACAAAGACAGCCAGTACAGTGGCCAGGGTAAGTACATTCAGCAGGTAATCGGGTATCATAGAGCGTTTGATTGCATAGTACAGGCCGTAGGCAGCGGTGAAACCAATTGATGTACCAATAAAAACAATCTTGACAAATTCAAGCAGGGCCTCTTTGGTATATTCATACCCGGCACCCACACTGATAAACTCAAAAACCAATACCGCTACCAAGGCGCCAATTGGATCAATGAGAATTCCCTCCCATTTCAGCACGGTGGAAACGTCTTTCTTTAGGGGAATATTCCTGAGAATGGGGGCAATTACCGTAGGCCCGGTAACAATGATCAGGGCAGCGAACAGGAAAGAAATCGGCCAGCTTAGGTCAAAAATATAATGGGCTGAAATACCAGCGCCTACAAAGGTTATCCCGGCACCCAGGGTAATCAGTTTTAGAATGGCAGGCCCTACGGTCAGTACTTCTTCCTTTTTAAGGGTCAGCCCACCTTCAAAAAGAATGATGCTGATGGCCAGTGAAATAAAATTAAACAGTTGTTCCCTGGGAAAGAGGCCCTCCTGGCCATTCCAAACCGGCTCAATCCATTTGCTAGCGTCTGCTGTAATAAAAGTGGATACAGGACCTACCAGTAAACCAATCAGTATCAGGGGTAAAATGGCAGGTAATTTGAGCTTCCAGGCAGCCCACTGCGCCACAATTCCCAATATGATAATTCCTGCCAATACTTCCATAGTTCCTTTTGTTTAAAGCCCCTTATAGCAGGGGCTGCCACCCTTCTTAGCACCAATGATACTAATTCTTTCGGTCTCATCCAAGAAAAATAGCGGTTTTCCCATGGGTCTCTGGCATTTGAAGTCTTGGCGCTGTACTACCAGTTCTGAAAGGGGTGCTGGGACAATACCGCGTTGTAATACGCGGGGTTTCCGGTCACTTCTTCTCCCAACCAGTGCGGAATGGGGAAAGGGGTCTGCTCATCGGGGAGTTCTATTTCGGCCAGGACCAGGCCGTGGTTGGCCCCCAAAAATTCATCCACCTCAAAGAAAAGGGTTTCCGTAGCGGGAATGCGGTACCTGACCTTCTCAATCAGGCTAGCTTGACAGAGGTTTAGGAGTTGAGAGGCTTCCGACAAAGGGATTTCCTTTTCCCATTCAAAACGGGTGGTTCCAGTAGCATTTCCCGGTCCTTTTACCGTGATAAACCCGCGTTGACCAGCCGTTCTGATCCGAACTGTTCTTTCGGGGTCCGTACTCAGAAAACCCTGAGAAATGGCTTGTTTCTCTATGGCAAAAGACTTAAAATGGGCCTTTACTAAAAATTTTCTCTCTATTTCCTGGTAGCTAGACATGGGGCTTGTTCAATAGGTGCCTTGTGGGCGGACAGGGGGCAAATTACGTAATTTATCACAACTGTAGCTGCTTGGCGGGTATCATTCGTCTACCAAGCCAAAGTCAAAGACCGAGGCATTGCAATA
>JASMME010000254.1 GCA_030748365.1 Lutibacter sp. | reverse complement strand
GCGTTATTCGCTAAACAGTATCAAACACCAGTTCAACACAGGCCTACATACCCGTTATACGGATGCTTTGAGCCAACACATCGCCTATCGCTTTGTCGAAAGAACCGATGGAGAACGTTACGGAGTATTGGATGCCAGCCTTCGGGCGCGTCTTGCCAAAGGAATGGTTTTTTCACTGGTAGCCAACAATTTATTGAATGCTGAATATACAGAAACCAACATGGTACCGATGCCCAAAGCCAATATTATGCTCGGTCTGAAGTACCGTATTTACTAATAAGCGGGCAGCCCTTGCTCAGATAAAAAAACCAAAGACATTCGGAACCGAACGTCTTTGGTTTTTTTGTTCAATTAAAATCCGCTTTGGCAGTCGTTAAATAGAAGAAAACTAAGCGAATAATTCTTTGTCCGCTATTTCCAAGTGCTTTATAAAGGCCTTTGTCCTTTCAATATCAACATGTAAAATCCGGTCATTCTCAACAAATCCTACCTCCTTTCGGTAAGTACTTAAGAAGCTTTCTAGAAAAGGAGAAGTTTTTATAGGTTTTCTAAAGTAAAGGGCTTGGGAGGCGTTCAGTAGTTCAATGGCCAGGATGGTTTCGATATTGCCCACAATCCGTTTTGCTTTGGTAGCCGCATTCGCGCCCATACTCACATGGTCTTCCTGTCCGTTGCTCGATACGATGGAGTCTACGGATGCCGGGGTCGCCAGTTGTTTGTTTTGACTTACAATGCTGGCTGCGGTGTATTGTGGAATCATAAAGCCGCTGTTCAAACCGGGGTTCTTTACCAGAAAAGGCGGGAGTCCCCGCAGTCCGGACACCATTTGGAAGATTCTCCGTTCTGAGATACTGCCCAGTTCAGCCATGGCAATCCCTAAAAAATCCAGGGCCAGCGCCAGTGGTTGTCCGTGAAAATTTCCTCCAGAAATGATCGCGTCCGATTCTGTAAAGATATTCGGATTGTCTGTCACCGCATTCATTTCTGTTAAGAACACTTTCCGGCAATAGGCCAGGGCATCCTTTGTAGCGCCGTGTACCTGGGGCATACAACGGAAGGAATAGGGGTCCTGAACATGTTCTTTGCCTTGTCCAATCAGTTCACTCCCTTCCAAGAATTCCTCAATACGTTCTGCAGTTTTGAGCTGTCCGTTGTGGGGCCTGATACCATGAATCAGTTTGTTAAAAGGTTCTATCCTACCATCAAAAGCTTCTAGAGAAAGGGTGCCTATCAGGTCAGCCAGGTACGAGAGCTTATATGATTGTAAGATTAGCTGTACTCCATAGGCGCTCATAAATTGGGTGCCGTTCAACAGGGCCAGGCCCTCTTTTGACTGGAGTTCTATCCTGTTCCAATTGAATTTTTCCAGGGCTTCTTTTCCGGAAATCTCCCCGTCCTTATAATACATTTTTCCTTCCCCAAACAAGGGCAGTGACAAATGGGCCAGGGGCGCCAGGTCACCCGATGCCCCCAGGGAACCCTGGGTATATACCACAGGAATTAGGTCATTGTTGTAAAAATCCATTAAGCGTTGAACGGTAGCCACCTGCACGCCAGAATGTCCGTAGCTTAATGACTGGATCTTTAGTAACAGCATCAATTTTACAATGGATTTAGGTACTTTTTCGCCGGTTCCGCAGGCATGGCTCATCACCAGGTTCTCTTGTAATTTTCGTAGATTATTGCTGTCTATCTTTACATTGCACAGCGATCCGAAGCCAGTATTGATTCCGTAGATGGCTGCTGAATGTTCCAGGATCTTATCGTCTAGGTACCTCCGGCATAACCGTATTTTTTCTTTGGCTTCCTCGGAAAGTTTGAGAGATTGGCCTTGCAGAACAATACTGTTCAAGGTCTCAAAATCGAGGGTTTGTGCGCCTATGCGATAGTGATTATTTTCCATAAGGTGTTTGCTTGTTCAAAAGTGTGAATTCGAGGCGATATATGCAAATGTTTTCCCAAAGTTATCAGGCATCTTTTTATTAATTGCCTATTTAACTATATATTTGCGAAACCTGAAATGTACGTAGTCATTAGAAATGATGTTTAATTTATGCATATTGACTGTAGTCTTAACGGATCAGCTAAATGATTGAGAAGATGAAGAATTTTTTTTTAACAATCACCCTTATCAGCCTGGTTTCCTGTGTGGATCGCCTGCCACAAGACCCTATTATTTCTGGTCAGATTGCCCAGTTTGATGCCGGTGTACTCACCCTAACCAATGCAGACCGAACTTTTCGTCAGTCTATTGCAGTTACGGACAAGGGGTCTTTTATAGATACCCTTTCCATAGATGAAGGGTTTTACCAATTAACAGATGGTGCAAACAGTACGAATCTTTACCTAGAGAAGGGTAGCAACCTTGGCATTACCTATGATGCCCAGCGTTATCCGCAAAGTCTTTCCTTTGCGGGCAAGGGTGAGAAGATCAACCATTACCTAAAACGCAAAAAAGAGGAAATGCAGCGTTTGCTAGGGGCTGGTACGGCGGTCTATACCTTAGAAGAAACTACGTATAAACATACCTTTGATTCAATCAATAAGACCCTGGAAACTTTGTTGAACGGTGCCGAAGGAATCTCGGCGGATTTTCGCGAAAAAGAACGTAACAACCTATACTATACC
>JASMME010000253.1 GCA_030748365.1 Lutibacter sp. | reverse complement strand
ACCCGGCCTTATGTCAACGCTGATCTGCGAGGAAACCGGCTTGCAAGCACCAGTAATTTTTAAAAGATCGGAAGCGATTCTTCGCGCGATTCTTCGGCGCTATGCCGCTTTTAATATAACGACCATTGACAGCTTTACCTACCGCTTGGTAAGTACTTTTGCCAGGGACCTTAAACTACCCATGAACGCCGAGGTTGAACTGGATAAACGGGGACTATTGGATGAAGCAGTGGACCTGGTGATTTCCAGTATAGGTGTTGATGCTTCTCTGACCAAATCACTCATTGACTATGCGGGTGAAAAGCTATATGAAGATAAATCTTGGGACATCTCAAAAGATCTCAAGTCCTTTGCTGAAATTCTCCTGAACGAAGACGATATACCCTACCTGAAGCCGCTTGGTGAGCTCAACATACAAGCTGTTGATGCGCTAAAGAAAACCCTGCGGTCAAAGAATGCCCTTATAGCAAAAGCGTTTAAAGAAATTGGGGAAACAGCACTAAAGATGCTTAAGGATCAGGGGCTTGAGATGGGCGATTTTGCTTATGGAGGTGAACTTCCCCGGCATTTTGTAAAACTGACGGACCTTCAAAAATTAACACCTGAGAACCTAAAGTTCGACGGGCGACTCAACAAGACCATTCTCGCAGAAAAACCCCTTTTTTCTAAAAAATGCGACCTGAAACACCAGGAAGTAATTCAGGCTATTTCAGCAGATTTAAGGGCCTTGTATGAACGTTCCAGGGATTTGTACAATCAACAGTACAGTGACTACCTACGCAATGGTTTGTTTTTGGAAAGCCTGGTTCCTTTGGCAGTACTGGGTCATATTAGTCATGCGTTGGAGGAATTGAAAAAGCGCAATCATATATTGCTAAATGCCGAATTTAATACATTGATTAGCAACACCATCAAGGACCAACCAGCGCCCTTTATCTACGAGCGCTTGGGAGAAAAATTCCGCTACTATTTTATAGATGAAATGCAGGATACCTCTGTACTGCAATGGACCAACCTGATTCCCTTGATAAGCGAAGCACTTTCTTCGGAAAACGAACAGGGAGAAGTAGGAAAACTGGTGCTGGTGGGTGATGCCAAGCAGTCTATTTATAGATGGAGGGGTGGAAAAGCTGCTCAGTTTATGAACCTTTCAAGCACGGGAAAAGGCAAGGAAAATAATCCCTTTTTTGTGCAAAAAGACATCCAAGATCTAGCGGTGAATTACCGCAGTTTTGGCGAAATTATCCAGTTTAACAATGCCTTTTTTACCCATCTTTCTCGTTTCTTTGGTAGGGAAGACTATCGCAATTTGTACGCCCTAGGAAACCGACAGGAAGCACATAAAAAAGGGGGTGGGTATGTACAGGTTTCCTTTGTTGAAAAACGCGGACAAACCGAGGAGAAAAACCAAGTCTATCCCAAAAAGGTGCTTTCTGTTATCCATGGTTTACCTCCCGGATTTCTCAAAAAGGATGTTTGTGTGTTGGTCCGTACAAGAAAACAGGGGGAGGAAGTTGCTAATTACTTGTCAGACAACGGGGTAGAGATTATCTCCTCTGAAACCTTGTTACTAAAGAACAACCCCAAGGTCACTGTTGCCATTGATCTTATGTACATGATCCAGGAACCTGACAACCAGACACACAAGATAAATGTCAGCTATTTTTTACAGGCATTTCTGCAAGTAGGGGAGCCCAAACATGCGTTTTTTGACAAAATGGTAGGCTTGTCCAACAGCGAGTTCCTGGAAGCATTGGAAGATATGGGCATCTTTTTTGACGAGCAACACTTTGTGCAACAACCCCTCTATACGGCGGTGGCTTATCTGATCAACCGTTTTGGGCTGGCAAACAGCCCCGATGCATACCTCTCTTTCTTCCTGGATATAGTCTTTGAGTTTGCGCAGCAAAAACAGGGGCTTATCAGTCATTTTCTCGCCCATTGGGAATTGAAAAAAGACCGGTTAAGCCTGGTGGCGCCTGAGGTGGAATCTGCAGTCAGGATTATGACCATCCACAAGGCAAAGGGCCTGGAATTTCCAATAGTGATCTTTCCTTACGACCTGGCTATTTATCAACAAATCAATCCAAAAGTATGGTATCCTTATGCATTGACCCCTTCTATAAAGGCAGTATTGGTTTCTTACAGCAAGAAGTTACTTTACCTAGGAGCGGAGGGAGAAGCCCTTTATAAACAGCGCCGAGAAGCCCTAGAACTGGACACGATCAACCTGTTGTACGTAGCCCTGACAAGGGCTGTTCAGCAATTGTATGTCATCACGGAAAAGCCATCAGGAAAGCGCCCTGACAACACGTATACACAAACGTCTGACTTTTTTGCTGACTACCTTAGGGAAAAAGGCCTTTGGCAGGAGACGCAGAATGATTATGGTTTTGGAGACCCTCAACAGGTGGAAAAAACCACCGAAACAGCCCCTATCCGTACGATTAGCCCACAGGCATACACCCGCTGCGCATGGGACCGTCTAGGCATATCGGTATCCGCCCATTCATCCCTGTTGTGGGAAACAGAAAAGGGAACTGCTATCGCCTATGGCAACCTACTGCACGACTTGTTATCATCTATCAAGACCGCTGATTTTATAGAGGAGGTATTGGAACGCTATTTG
>JASMME010000252.1 GCA_030748365.1 Lutibacter sp. | reverse complement strand
AGGTTGTCTAGTTTTATAAAGGAAGCATCCTGTATATAATAATCAGACATATACCGCTCTGCCCCTCCGTTGATAAATCCTGTTTCCAGGATATTGGACACACCATTGGAGATCACATCTGGAAAACCAGGGTTGAGCAATTGGTCTTGGAATCCGAGGTTAGCGTCGACATTGTTATACACATAGTTGCCAAAGCTACCTCTCCACGCCATGCGCATGTCCCAGTTCTTATAGCGTAGGTTGGTGTTAAATCCAACGGTAAGATCCGCGGTGGGTTTTTGATAGCGATACTTATCCGCATTGGTGACGACTCCGTCGTTGTTTCGGTCTACATAGACGCCTTCCATAGGATGCCCGTCTGCGTCATATACCTGTTGGTACACGAAGAAGGAGGAAGGTGCATAGCCAACTGTATGTCGCTGAATGGTATTGCCGACTCCACCGCTGAAACCACCTGTAGGGACTCCTTCGTAGTCCGGTCCGTCGTTGGTAGTCAATTGGGTGATTTCGGTATCGTTATAGGTTAGGTTCATGCCCAGGTTTAGTGAAAGGTCTTCTTTCTCAAGGGCTTTATATTGCAGACTCAATTCCAGTCCTTTGTTCTCCATTTTTCCAATGTTGGCATTGCCGGCATTGGAAAGGGAGGAACCACCCGGGAAGGGGATAAAGTTCAACAGGTCCTGGGTCTTTCTCTTATAGGCATCGATTGAACCAGTCAGCACCTCGTCAAACAGGCCGAAATCGAACCCTGCATTGTAGGTGGTGGTTTCTTCCCATTTCAGGGTATTGTTAAAGGGTTCTGCCCTAAAGGTATTGTAAAAGGTGTCTCCAAACTGGTACTGGGCGGTACTGGTACTTGCCAGGTAAGTGGCGATGGCTGGGTAATAGCTACCAATATCCTGCTGACCGGTGATTCCCCAACTCAGTCGGAGTTTTAGGTTTGAAAATACCTGGTTGTCTTCCATAAAGGGTTCTTCATACAGTTTCCAAGCAAAAGCCGCAGCGGGAAAATCACCCCATCGGTTTTTTTCGCTGAACCTAGAGGATCCGTCGCGCCTGTAGGTCAGCGTCAGGAGGTATTTGTCTGCAAAACTGTATTTGAGACGCCCAAAGAATGACTGTAGGTTTAGTTCGTTGAAATAGTCAAACGTTTCAGTCAGACTGGCATCCTGTAGGTTGTTGGTACTCAAACCTTCGTTGGTGAAGTTCTGGTAGGAATAGCCCGCCATCACATCGATATTACTATTCAAGGCTTCGAGTTCCTTTGCGTAGTTTAGGTACATATCCATCAGGAGGTTCTCTTTTTCCTGCTCATAAAGCGATTCGTAACCCAGTTCGGCCAGCGCAGCTGTACTGGCAATAGCTGTTTGGTAGATATTGTTTTTTCCTTCACTGCTCGAAATGTCATACCCTAAGTTTAGGTTGGCCCTTAGCTCGGGTAGGAAATGCATTTTATAGTCCAACTGTATATTACCGATACTCCTGTTGGCATAAGAGGAATTGTCTCTTAGGTCCAATAGCGCCACGGGGTTTTTGGGTGCGCCAATAGAAATTGGGTTGCCGTTTGACTGCAACCATTCCCAGTAGCCTCCGTAAGACACATTGTCACTGTTATAAACAGGTTTGGTAGGGTCAAAGGAAATGGCGTTGCCAATGGCTCCTGTATCTGCAAACTGGTTGTTGATGAGGGATAATTTGGCATTCACATCGATTTTTAAATGTGCGTCAAACAAGTTTGCACTGGTACTTACGGCGTAGGTGCCCCGGTCTATTTCCGAAGTCAGTAGGGTACCCGACTGGCTGGTAAATCCGGCAGACGCACGGTAGCTCAATACATTCCCTCCGCCACTGATACTCAGGTTGTGGCTGGTTCCATATCCGATTCTAAAGATTTCTTTCTGCCAGTCTGTATTGGCCTCTCCTAGCAAGGCGATGTCACTGGCCAGTCCGTTGGTATTTACGTAGTCTCTGAACTGGTTGGCAGACAAAGCGTCTACGGTCTCTATGTTTTCACTGACGGAAAAACTACCGCTGTACATTGCTTTAAAGCCATCTTTGTCTCCTTTTTTAGTGGTAATGATAATGACCCCATTTGAGGCCCTTGAACCGTAAATGGCGGTTGCTGAGGCATCTTTTAGGATGGTGTAGGATTCAATATCATTCGGGTTGATGGTGTTTAAAGGGTTTCTCATACCGGAGACACCACTTTTATCTACGGGTACCCCGTCTACGATAAACAAGGGGTCATTCGACGCGTTCAAAGAAGCACCTCCCCTGATTCTGATGACGGATCCGGTTCCCGGTGCACCGCCGCTAGAGGTGATGGTTACACCAGCTACTTTTCCGCTGAGTAATTGGTCTGGAGAGACAACACCTCCTTTGTTCAGGTCGTCTGCTTTGATCGAACTGACCGAACCGGTGGCATCCTTTACTGTGGTGGTACCATAGCCTACGATCACTACTTCGTCAAGGGCTTCGGTACTTTCCTTCAAGGAAATATCTACCGTTTGATCATTGCCAATACTTATTTCCCGGGTTTGATACCCGATAAAGGAAAAGACCAGTACGTCACCGGTCTGTACATTTTCCAGACGATAGTTTCCGTCAAAGTCAGTGGTGGTTCCCGTAGTGGTTC
>JASMME010000251.1 GCA_030748365.1 Lutibacter sp. | reverse complement strand
AAATTAATGATTTTTTCACTGATATAAAAAACAAGTTTTTGAAAGCCAATCGCTCCCTTACTAAAACTGTCAGTTAATATCGTGAACCCGAAAGCAATCCTATGGCTAAATTAGTCATTTTTATAAATAAAGGCTTAGAAAGCGTACTAAATTTTATCCACAGGGCCAGTGGAAAACTTAGGTTGGTCCACATTGAAAAAAATACCCAGATGGCACAACCATACAATTCATTAAAAGAAGGAAGTAGCTAGCATGTCAAACAAACCGAATGAAATGTCTTTTTTAGACCATGTGGAAGAACTGAGGTGGCACCTGGTACGCTCTTCAGCAGCCGTGTTTATATTTGCTATCGGGGCCTTTGTCATGAAAGGTTTTATCTTTAACACCATCCTGTTTGCCCCCAAGAACCCTAATTTTATCACCTATCGTTTTTTTTGTAAGGTATCTGAATTCTTCGGTACCGACGGCCTTTGTATAGAGGAAATGCCCTTTACCTTTCAAAGTTTGGCCATGGCCGAACAGTTCAGCGTACATATATGGACTGCGGTGACTGCCGGTTTTATCCTAGCCTTTCCCTATATCATCTGGGAGGTTTGGCGTTTTATCAGCCCGGGATTGTACGAACAGGAAAGAAAAGGGGCCCGCAGCTTTATCACCATTTCTTCCTTTTTATTCTTTATCGGTGTCTTATTCGGTTATTATGTAGTGACCCCGCTCTCAGTGAATTTTCTGGGTAATTATTCAATCAGTGACCTGGTAGAGAGGAATATTAAAATTGGCTCCTATATCGCCCTGGTAAGATCTTCATTACTGGCCTCGGGACTTATTTTTGAACTACCCATTCTTATTTATTTTCTGACGAAGATGGGGCTAGTTAGCCCTTCATTTCTGAGAAAATACCGCAAACACTCCTTGGTGTTGGTACTCATTCTCGCAGCCGTGATTACCCCTCCGGATGTAATCAGTCAGATCATTGTAGCCATTCCCATACTGATCCTCTACGAAATCAGTATCTTTATCTCGAAAATCGTACACAGCAAAGAACAACGAAAAGCCAAGCAGGCTTAAACCCTAGAAAGCGTGATTTTAAAAGCAGAGAATATACAGAAGATATACGGAAAGAGAACCGTGGTAAAGGGCATATCCCTGGAAGTAGCCCAAGGGGAAATCGTTGGATTGCTGGGGCCTAACGGCGCTGGTAAAACCACCTCTTTTTATATGATTGTGGGGATGGTAAAACCCAATCAGGGACATATTTACCTAGACGAGGAAGCGATTACGGATTTTCCGATGCACAAAAGGGCCCAAAAAGGAGTGGGCTACCTGGCACAGGAAGCCTCTGTATTCCGCAAGTTGACTGTAGAAGACAATATCATGTCAGTCCTAGAGTTTACTGACTTGTCTAAGGCTGCACAAAAAGAGAAACTGGAGTCACTGATCGATGAATTTAGCCTGGGACATGTGCGTAAAAACCGGGGCGACCTGCTTTCGGGAGGGGAACGCCGACGAACAGAAATTGCCCGTGCCCTGGCTTCCGATCCGAAATTTATCTTGCTGGATGAACCTTTTGCCGGGGTAGATCCCATTGCTGTAGAGGATATTCAAAGCATCGTCGCCCACCTGAAAGACCGCAATATCGGTATTTTAATCACTGACCACAACGTACAAGAAACCCTTGCCATCACAGACCGAACCTACCTGATGTTTGAGGGAGGAATCCTTAAAGAAGGCACCCCCAAAGAACTGGCAGAAGACGAAACAGTCAGGCGTGTTTACCTCGGAAATGATTTTGAACTAAAACAGAAAAAATTCTAAGTATTATTTTTTTACAGGCCAATAATTCCCAAGCACGGACAAAAGTATATATCCTACGATAATCACGGGAATGGCGATTAGTTGCCACAGGCACAGGGCGCAAAGGGAACACAGAAGAAAAATTCCTTTTAGCCGGTTGTCTTTCCAGGTGAAATGTTGGAATTTTAGGGAAAACAAGGCAAGTGGGGCATTCATCAGGTGAACGACCAATAGGGTGACCGCTATTAAAAACCAATTACTATCTATCAGCCCTTGTAAAGAAGCCGTCGGTTGGTAAGTACTGATTAGCGGAAGTGACACCACCAACAGGGCCGCCGCAGGGGTAGGCAGTCCTATAAACGACGTACTTTGTCGGGCATCAATATTAAAATTGGCCAGTCTGTATGCCGCAGAAAGGGGAATTAGCAATCCGAGAAAGGGAAGCAGGTTTCCCTCGTCGCTAAAAGCCGTTGTAAAAAAATCAGCCTGATCGCCGCCCAGTAATTGGAACATCACAATCCCGGGTGCTACCCCACTGGTAACCACATCGGCCAGGGAATCCAACTGTTTGCCCAAATCGCCCTGCACCCCGAGCAAACGGGCGGCTAGGCCGTCAAAAAAATCAAAGAAAATACCCGCTAACACAAAGAGGGCTGCAATGGCCAGGTTATTGTGTACAGCAAAAATAACTGCCAACACCCCACACAGGAGGTTTAACAGGCTGATAAGATTGGGGACTTGTCTAAGAAGCGGCATATGGGTGATTTTTGGGTAAAAATAGTAAAATGTACTGCGATAAACATGCCCTGCAAGCTGTTTTTTAAGGATTTTAGCGATTGGCCCCA
>JASMME010000250.1 GCA_030748365.1 Lutibacter sp. | reverse complement strand
TGTACCCGTCCTGCCGAGAGTCCTCCTTTGACCTTCCTCCATAAAACCGGAGAAAGCTTATAACCAACCAGCCTGTCTAAAACCCTACGTGCCTGTTGCGCATTGACCAGGTTGTAATTGATGCTCCTCGGGTGCTCAACCGCCCTGCGGATAGCCTTTTCCGTAATCTCGTGAAAAACGATGCGTTTGGTCTGCTCCTCCGGAAGTTTCAATTGTTCGCAGAGGTGCCAAGCAATGGCCTCTCCTTCGCGGTCCTCATCAGAAGCCAGCCAAACCATCTCTGCTTTTTGGGCCAGGTCCTTCAATTTTTTGACCACTGACTTTTTATCAGTCGAAACGGAATAATTGGGGGTAAAATCACCATCAACATCGATACCCAATTCTTTTGAAGGCAGGTCAGCAATGTGGCCAAAACTGGAGGCCACTTGAAAATCACTTCCCAGAAATCGCTCAATCGTCTTTGCTTTTGCAGGCGACTCGACTATTACCAAATTTTTAGCCATATACGTTGATATTCAATAGTTTAAATCCTTAAAAAAAAGAAGTTTGTACTCGTTTTACTTAGTATTTTCGACTGCAAAAGTATGTGATTTTTTTGAATGTAAATAAATCGCTGTACAAAAAACCCCTATTTGACAGCTGGCAAAACCTCCTATTTTTCTGCCAATTTGGCATATTTTTAATTTTTTGGTTATATCTTTGCGATTCAAAACAAATCCAAATGGGTAGTGAAAAAGTCATAGAAGAAAAAAAACAGGGGCAGGCACTTTTAACAGATGAAAAAGCGGGCAACACCAAGAAACTATACCTGGAAAGCTATGGCTGTCAAATGAATTTGAACGACAGTGAAATTGTGGCATCCATACTGTCGGAAGAGGGCTATAACACCACCCACTTACTGGAAGATGCTGACCTGGTACTGGTAAACACTTGTTCCATCAGGGAAAAAGCCGAAAAAACCGTACGCAAGCGTTTGGAAAAATACGCTGCTGTCAAAAAAATCAACCCCAGCATGAAAGTGGGCGTGCTCGGTTGTATGGCTGAACGTTTAAAGAGGGCATTCCTAGAAGAGGAAAAAATTGTTGACCTGGTGGTGGGCCCCGATGCCTACAGGGAACTACCGAACTTACTGGAAGAGGTCGCTGCCGGCCGCGATGCCGTAAACGTATTACTCTCTAAAGAAGAGACGTACGGAGATGTATCTCCTGTTAGGTTAAACAGCAACGGTGTGTCAGCCTTTGTTTCCATTACCCGTGGTTGCGACAACATGTGTACCTTTTGCGTGGTTCCATTCACCCGTGGACGGGAGCGAAGCCGCAATCCAAAGACGGTTCTTGAGGAAATCGAACAGCTGAACAAACAGGGCTATAAGGAAATAACGCTGCTCGGACAAAACGTAGACAGCTACCTGTGGTACGGTGGCGGATTGAAGAAAGATTTTAAAAATGCCTCCGAGATTGCAAAAGCCACCGCAGTGGATTTTGCACAATTGCTCGATATGACAGCCCGGGCTTTCCCACAAATGCGGATTCGTTTTTCGACCTCCAACCCACAGGATATGAGCCTGGAAGTGATTCGCAGCATGGCAAAGCATAACAATATATGTAAGTATATCCACTTACCGGTGCAATCGGGGAGCACCTCTGTGTTGGAACGTATGAACCGCCAGCACACACGAGAAGAATACCTACAACTGGTTGAACAGATCCGGGAGATCCTTCCAGACTGTGCCCTGTCACAGGATATGATTGCCGGTTTCTGTGGTGAAACAGAAGAAGAACACCAAGATACATTGAGTTTGATGGACCGTGTAAAGTACGACTTTGGCTTTATGTTCGCTTATTCTGAAAGACCTGGCACAAGGGCCTCCAAAAAAATGCCTGACGACGTTCCCCTAGCAGTCAAGAAACGACGCCTGAACGAAATCATCCAGCTTCAACACCAACACGGCCTGATCCGAATGCAACAATTCGTAGGGAAGACCGTAGAGGTATTGATTGAAGGTACTTCGAAAAAATCCGAGCTACACTGGAAAGGAAGAAATTCACAAAATGCCGTGGTTGTTTTCCCCAAATCGGGAGAACAAATAGGTGATTTTGCTGAGGTCCTGATCGAAGATTGTACCTCTGCCACCCTAATCGGTAAAAAAATCTAATACCCAAGGCTATGAACACATTACAACCCATCAAACAACGATTCGGAATCATCGGCAACGATACCCACCTAAACCTATCTCTCGAAAAGGCCATGCGGGTAGCTCCCACCGATATTTCAGTGCTGGTCACTGGAGAAAGTGGGGTTGGAAAAGAAAGCATCCCGAAAATCATCCACCACCTCTCACACCGGAAGCATGCAAAGTACATTGCTGTAAATTGCGGAGCCATTCCAGAAGGAACCATTGACAGTGAACTGTTCGGACACGAAAAAGGCGCCTTTACCGGTGCCACCGCCAGCCGAAAGGGTTATTTTGAGGTAGCCGACGGGGGTACCATTTTCTTAGATGAAGTTGGTGAACTTCCCCTGACAACCCAGGTAAGATTGTTGCGCGTACTGGAAAACGGAGAATTCATTAAAGTGGGCTCCTCAACGGTACAACAGACCAATGTACGTATTGTGGCTGCTACCAATTTAGACATGCA
>JASMME010000024.1:5339-11482 GCA_030748365.1 Lutibacter sp. | reverse complement strand
TTCCTAATAAATGGCGCAAATTTTAAGATTGAATCTACTGTGAACTTTATCTCATCAACTTGATCAAATCTAGTTCTAAATTCTTTTAAATTTAACAAGCCTTTTTCTTCAATAAAAGGCAACATTTTTTTTTTATGCCTTTCATCATTCCCATCAACCCATGTAATTACTGCGTCTATTTGGGTGTTGTATTTTAGGCTTTCTACCATTGTAACTATTTGTTAAAAACGTGATCCCTCAAATAGTTGTAACAACTATTTGAGACTGAATATAAGCACCTATACTACCGCTGTAATAATATGCTGTCCTTTTGGAATTTCTGGCAACACAAACAAATCACCTATAATTTTATTATACTCATTAGGATAATAATCTTTTCTCCCGTCTGATGGGTAAAAAGTCATCTCTCCAAATATAGTTTTTCCATAAATTGAATAAAAATCAACCCTAACAAAAGGAAATTTAGCTGATAGGTTTTCAGCCAACAAAATCATTTCATCAAAATTACTTGGTTTTTCAATCTTCTCTGTTATTTCTTCTTCAATAACCACATATCTAAATGGCAATTTTTTAAAGTCCAAATCAAAAAAAGCCCTTTTATGGTTACTCTCCCTATCTAAATGAATTTCAAGAAACTTTGCTTTTCCATTAAAACAATAAAACTTGTAATCCAATAGGGAACTTCCACCTCCATCCTCCATGAATTTCTCTGCCATCAACCTTGGCTTCACATCTTTGTAAGCCCATTCTTGACCTGTTCTATAATATTGGTTTTTGCTTAGCCATTTTTTAAACAATTTTCTAGCCTTAACTTTATCCAGTTTTTTCTTATCCGTAACAATCAAATTAAAGCTACTTGCATGTGTTCCTTTTATTACAAATTTATTTGGTAATTCATCAAAATCTACTTCATCAGCAGTATTGTAAATACCGTAAATCTCATTCAAAAATTGTGAGCCAATTTTATCTTCAACATACGATCTAACAGCATATTTATCAACTAACTGATTCAAAATTTTAGGGTGGTAAAAAACCTTATACCATTGAATTTTCTCATTAAATTCTGTCGGATTATTTAAATTTAGTTTTTTACCCGTAGCATATTCATATAAGAAATGAGCATATTTTTGAGGAGGTAAAAATCTCATTTTCTTTAACATTCTCAATATGTATTTATTATGCGCCTTAAACATATATTGTATATCTATATTTTTCTTTGCAAATATATCATATAATGACTAATCTAGAGAATAAGATTTTATATTACCGTAAATATAAAATATGTTTAATAAACATATTTTTATTAAGAGTGGCATCCGTCTATTAAACGAAAAAAAAAGCTCCCAAACGTGTACGTTTGGGAGCTTTTTTTTTATTACTAATCAAATTATTCTAAGCCTCAATCGGGTCAATAGAAACATACGATTTATTGTCTTTTTTCTTCTGGAACTGAACCACGCCGTTAACCGAAGCGTGCAGGGTATGGTCCTTGCCCATATACACATTCTCACCTGGATGGTGTTTGGTTCCTCTCTGGCGAACTATGATATTCCCTGCCAAGGCAGCCTGTCCACCAAATATTTTTACTCCAAGTCGTTTCGATTCTGACTCTCTACCGTTCTTGGAACTACCTACTCCTTTTTTATGTGCCATGATTGTATGGTTTTAAAATACTGATACTATTTCGTTGATAATACGGCAATCAATTCCGCTTTCTTTAAAGAGGTATACCCGGTAATCCCGCGTTCTTTTGCCAGCGCTTTCAATTCCGCCACGGTCTTGGTTCCCAACGCTTCCGCAACGGCCGGCGCTGCTTCTTTGACAGTTTCCTTAGCTTTAGGCGCCTTGGGCGCTGCTTTTGTAGGCGCTGCCTTTTTAGCGGGTGCTTTTTTCTTCGCACCACTGGTGGCAATCCCTTCAATCTGGATTTCTGTTAGGGCCTGACGGTGTCCGTTTTTAACCCGGTATCCTTTTCTTCGTTTTTTCTTGAAAACGATTACTTTGTCTCCTTTTAGGTGACTTAAAATTTTGGCCGTTACTTCGGCTCCTTCTATAGCGGGGGCGCCAATGGTAACTGCACCTGCATCTTCCAAAAGAAGTACCTTGTCAAAAGAGACTTTTGATCCTTCTTTGTCCTGCAAGCGGTGCACATATACCTTTTGGTCTTTTGCTACTTTAAACTGCTGCCCTGCTATCTCTACAATTGCGTACATACGTTTATTCTATTCGCTTATTAATATTATTACTACCCTCTCAAAGAAGGCGGGGGCAAATATAAGGCTTTTTTATTCTCAGACAAAACTTATTTTACCTATAAAACAGGCTTTTACAAAGGCACTCTCAAGAAACTGTAATGGTAGCTTCTTGCTTGCTAATAAACTACAATAAATACCTTATCTTTGACGTTGTTGCTTTAAAGGATGTAAAAGATTTTGACACCATTAACCTTCTAAATTCTTAGCATATCTTGTAACAATTACAGACGATTTATGTCTAATTCTATTATATCGCTATTGATTCATAAAAACAACGCACAAAATGAAGAGATTTTTTTTAGCAGGATTTATATGCCTGCTCAGTGCAGGCATTACTGCACAACAAGTCGACTTTGAGGAGTTTGACTTAGACAACGGATTGCATGTTATCCTACACCAGGACAACACTGCCCCGGTGGTCATTACTTCGGTCATGTACCATGTGGGTGCAAAAGATGAAGACCCCAATAGAACCGGTTTTGCCCATTTCTTTGAACACTTGTTGTTTGAAGGTACCGAACACATCGCAAGGGGCGAATGGTTTAAGATCGTATCCGCTAACGGGGGAACCAACAACGCCAATACCACACAGGACAGAACCTATTACTACGAGGTTTTTCCGTCGAACAACCTGGAACTAGGTTTGTGGATGGAAGCTGAAAGAATGTTACACCCCATCATCAACCAGATAGGGGTCGATACCCAAAACGAAGTGGTCAAAGAAGAAAAAAGACTCCGGGTTGACAATGCTCCCTACGGCCAATGGAATGCAGTGGCTTTTAAACACTTGTTCAAGACACATCCCTACCAGTGGACCACAATCGGCTCCATGGATCACCTAGATGCAGCAACCCTAGAGGAATTCCAAGCATTCAATAAGAAATTTTATGTGCCGAACAATGCGGTACTGGTTGTTGCTGGAGATTTTGAAACGGCTACTGCCAAAACGATGATTGAAGCTTATTTTGGCGATATCCCCAGGGGAGATGATGTAGAACGTATCGCAGTAAAAGAAGCACCCATCGAGGAAGAAATCAAAGCCACCTTTACAGACCCAAATATTCAAATTCCTGCCGTTTTTACAGTGTACAGAACACCCGCAATGACCACAAGAGAGGCAAGGGTACTGGATATGATTTCAACAATCCTGAGTGATGGGAAAAGCTCCAGGTTGTACAAAAAATTGGTAGACACCGAGAAAAAAGCCTTGCAAATTGCCGCCTTTAATTATTCCCTGGAAGACTATGGTGCCTACATCATTTTAGGGCTTCCACTCGGCGAGAATACCCTGGAAAATTTGATCGAAGGGATGGATGAAGAAATTGTGAAGTTACAAACGGAATTGATATCTGAGAGAGAATTTCAAAAACTGAAGAATACTTTTGAGAACAACTTTGTCAATGCCAATGCAAACGTGGAAAGTATTGCGAACTCGTTGGCTAAATACTACCTACTGTATGATGATGTGAACCTTATCAATTCAGAGATAAACATCTACAATAGCATCAGCAGGGAAGAAATCAGGTCTGTTGCTCAGAAATATTTAAATCCAAACCAACGACTGGTTCTGGACTATGTGCCTGAATCAGATAGCAAATAAAAAACGTACGAGGGGAATTGAATCATCAAGACAACTAATAAAACGAAATGATGATAGAGAAATGCCCTCTTAACAGAAAAAATAAACAGCTGAAATGAACATAAACAAATTCAATCATTTATACCGACCGAATATGATTGTGTTTTTTATGCGAATTCCTGAAGGTGTAGAAATTTTTAGTTTCTTCATTTTCGGTAAACTACAAAATTTTAAACAGATGAAAACAAGAATTTTATCGCTGATAACCATCCTTTTCCTCACTTACTCGATGTCGGCGCAAATAGACCGTTCTGTACAACCAGTTCCCGGTCCTGCACCTAGTATTAAACTGGGAAAGCCTCAGACATTTGACCTAAAAAACGGCCTAAAGGTACTGGTTGTTGAAAACCATAAATTGCCCCGGGTAGCCGCTACCCTAACCATAGACAATAGCCCTGTATTTGAAGGAGACAAAGCGGGTGTTTCCAGTTTACTAGGGAGCCTATTTGGCTCCGGAACCACCAGCATCTCTAAAGATGACTTTAATGAAGAAGTGGATTATTTAGGGGCCCGTATTTCCTTTGGAAGCCAATGGGCAAGCAGCCGGTCTTTGACCAAATACTTCCCAAGAATCCTGGAGTTGATGGCAGAAGCTGTGCAAGATCCCTTGTTCACACAGGAAGAGTTTGACAAACAAGTAGCCCTGTTACTGGATGGTATCAAATCAAGTGAAAAGAGCGTTGGAGCCATCGCCGGGAGGGTACAAGATGCCCTGGGGTATGGCAAAACACACCCTTACGGAGAATTTATGACCAAGGAAACGGTAGGCAATGTCAGCTTGTCCGACGTACAATCTTTTTATAAGCAATATTTCCGGCCTGACAATGCCTACCTGGTGATTGTAGGGGATATTGATTTCAACAAGGCAAAAGAATTGGTTGAAAAACTATTCAGCAATTGGTCGGGTGGCAGTACGCCTGCTTATACGATGCCTTCCGTTGAAAACGTATCTGAAACAGTGATTAATTTTATCGATATGCCCAATGCGGTGCAGTCGGAAGTAAGTGTCCTAAGCAGTACCCACCTGAGCATGCGCGACAAGGATTACCATGCCGTACTATTGGCCAATCGGATCTTTGGAGGAGATTTTAACAGCTACCTAAACATGAACCTACGGGAAGCACATGGCTATACCTACGGAGCCCGGTCATCTATCGGAAACGACAAATTAACCGCCACCCTGTTCACGTCTGGAGCCAGTGTGAGAAACGCTGTTACAGATAGTACTGTTGTCGAGATTATGAAAGAACTGCACCGTATAAGAAAAGAGCCGGTAACAGAAGAAGCGCTCAAGAATGTAAAAGCCGCTTATGTAGGTAGTTTCGTCCGCAATGTCGAAAAACCACAAACCATTGCCCGGTTTGCACTCAACATGGAAACAGAAAAGCTGCCAGAAGATTTCTACGAAACTTATCTGGACAAAATCAATGCTGTCAGTATCGAGGATATCCAAGGGGTCGCCCAGAAATACTTTAGTGCTGACCAAGCACGTATCGTGATCGTGGGTAAGGGCACAGAGGTGCTTCCCAACCTGGAAAAACTACCCTATAAAATCCAGTATTTTGACAAGGAGGCCAATCTTACAAACAAACCCGAAATGGCTAAAGCACTGGCTGAAGACATCAGCAAAGAAGCGGTTCTGGAAGCCTATTTCAATGCCATTGGTGGACTCGAGAAAATTAAATCGGTCCAAAGTACCCTGACCATTTATGAGGCCACAGCCATGGGTAATACTGTTGTAAGCACCGAGAAAAGAACTGCTGATAAGTATACCAATGAAATGGCCATGGGAGGCAATATGATGATGAAGGTCATCATGTCAAAAGACGGTGTTTTTATGAACAAACAAGCCCTACCTTCCGAAATGGCCTCAGAAATGAAATACCAGTTGGGTACCTTTTCAGAAATCGGCCTGCTCAAGCACAAAGGGTCTAAACTTACCGGTATAGAATCTGTAGACGGAAGCGATGCCTACGTGATCAGTACCAAGGGAGGATTTGTGTCATCCGATGTGTATTTTGATGTAGCAACCGGCCTAAAGGTCAAGGAAGTACAAACCATTTCTATGGGAGGTCAAAGCCAACGACAGGAAGCTACTTTCAGTGATTACAAGGTGTTTGACGGCGTTAAGTTCCCAGAAACAAAGACCGGCAGCCTCGGAACACAATCCGTGGTTTATAAACTGATCTATGCCCAGATAGACGGTGGGGTCTCAGCAGCAGATTTTGAATAAAATCCGCTGTTTACCA
>JASMME010000024.1:0-5329 GCA_030748365.1 Lutibacter sp. | reverse complement strand
AAAAAGCGATCTTTAAGATCGCTTTTTTTATACCTTTATAAGGTTGTTTAGCCTATCGAGACTTGTTTGCCATATAGACCCCCAGCAGGATAAGCAAACCATAGGAGAACTGAGAGAAGGTAACGGTTTCTCCGTCTAACAATCCCCAGAAGACGGCCACCAAAGGAATGAGGTAGGTTACTGAGGAGGAAAAAACCGGGCTAGATAGCTGTACCAACCTGTTAAACATAAGTTTGGCCACACCCGTCCCCAAGATGGCAAGTATACTTACGTAAAACAGCGCATTCATACCAGCCTTGTCCCATACAAACGTAGCGGAAAAATCCGCCAAATAAAGTACTGCCAACACTGGCAATATAAGTACCAGAAAATTCCCCACGGTAATGCTCAAAGCATCCAGGTCGTGCAGGTATTTCTTTAAAATATTAACATTGATGGCATAGCCCACAGAGGCGATGACAATCAGCAGGGCATAAAAATAATCCTGGTTTGGATGGAGTTCTGCCCCTTTGACAATTAACAATACAGTACCGGCCAGTCCTATTAAAACACCCAGCAACTGTCTTTTTCTAAAACCGAAACCAAAGAACAGCGCTCCAAATATCAGGGTTTGTAAGGGGGTTAAAGAATTTAAAATAGCCGCAATGGCACTGTCCATCTTATCCAAGGCATAGGCAAAGAGAAATGCTGGAAAAAAGGTGCCGATCAGGGCGTTTACAACCAGGTAGGGCCAGTGCCTTCTTTTGATCAGCGAAACGCGTCGAAAACCGATAAGCAACAACAATACCGCAGAGATTAGGATTCTTAGCGCACCCAGCTGTATGGGTGTCATACCAATAAGCGCCCGCTTCATTAAGATAAAGGAACTCCCCCAAATAAGGGCCAGAGCTAAGAGGTAAACCCAACGTAATTGCTTGTGATCCATACCAATTTAAAATGCAAAAATGAGGTATTTATTTCGTTTTAAAGCGTTTAAATTGGTAATTTTACCAAAAGACATTTTTATGAAACATCTGGCTCCTTTGTTGTTCCTATTTTTGTTGATGATTTCCTGCAAAGAGGTCGTTGTAACAAAAGCACCGAAAACCCCTACCGAAAAACAGGTACTACCTATAAAACAGCAGCATATCGTCCTTGATATTGATGGAATGTCCTGTGAGATTGGCTGTGCCAGGACCATCGAATCGACCCTCTCCAAAACACAAGGCATCAGCCATGTCCAGGTTTCGTTTGATGAAAAAAAAGGCAGGGTTACCTTTGATGCAAACAAGATTAGCAAAGAAGCAATCGCGGAGAAAATCCTTTCCATTGGCAATGGAAAGCTCTACAAAGTGACGAACATAACGGCGGTTAATCTGTCCGCTAATTAAAAACAAGCTGACAACTATTTTTAAGGACGTTTTTTGAGCGAATCGTATAAAAAAAACAAACTGATAAAATACAGTAGGCCTACCAACTGATGCCCCACCCCCAAAGCAAGGGGAATCATGCCCCTGACATTCAATACTGTTAGAATTCCTAAAAGGACTTGTAACAAAACCAGCACCAAGGAGGCTATTAAGCACTTCCGGGCAAAGGAGGCAAGCCTTTTTATATATACAAAGAAAATATAGAGCGTTAGTCCAAGCAATATATAGGCAAGTATGCGGTGTGCAAACTGAATCAGTGCCGGTGCAAACAAAAAATGGTCATAATTCATCATATTGTTCCAATTCCAGTTGGCAGAATCGCGTAAAACCGCTGGTAATAACTCCCCATTCATATCGGGCCAGGTAGGGTAGAATAAGCCTGATTTCATACCGGCCATCAAGCCGGCAAACACCATCTGTACAAGCAACAGCCAAAGCACAACCAAGAGCGGGGTCCTTGAAACAGTGAGGGGCGTTCCCAGGTTATAGGCCTGGGAAATGGTGCGGACCATGGCCGCAATAACCAGCAGCGCCAATACAAAGTGGAGGGTGAGTTTATAGGCATCTACCCAGGGCCGGTCAACCAGACCGCTTTTAACCATAATCCATCCGGCAGAAGCCGTTAAGAGCGTTAGCAAAACAACCAGAACTAGGTGCCTGTTCAAGGTGGTATCGAGCTGCTTCCTGAGGTTGAACAAGACAAAAGGTATCAAGAAAATGAGCCCCAGTAAACGCACCCAAAGTCGGTGAAAATACTCCCAGAAATAAATAAATTTAAAATCGCTAAGACTAAAATCAGCATTGATCTTTTGAAATTGAGGGGTCTCCTTGTAAAGCTCAAAAGCAGCCATCCACTGCTCGGCATTCAGGGGCGGTACGACTCCTGTGATAATATCCCAAGTAGTAATGGACAAACCTGAACCCGTTAAACGGGTGATACCACCCAGTACCACCTGCCCGATTAGCATAAGCAAGCCGGTGAGCAACCAGGCCCTGACAATAGGGGTATATTTGTACGTAGATGTCATTGCCATTCCAGGGTTTCAATTAAATGCTTGATGTCTTTTTCTATGTATTTTATCGCCGGCAATAAAGAATCGTAGTTTGGCCTTGCATAGAAGTACAAGGCACCTGACAAAACTTGTTTGACACTGTCTGTGGCTCGGAATTGGATTGGGGAGGCCACATTGCCTTCCAGGCTGTACAAGAGGGCATAAACCTTTTTATCCAAATCTTCATAAGGCGAGACATAGATGGCATCTGCCTTTACACGGTGTTCAAGGATGCGCCTGTCTACCTCCTGTAAAAGAGGTTCTAATTGGTGGGCTGCCCTATGGTAGCTGAGGTGGATGCTCGCCTTTAGTTCGGGATACCGAATCTTTGCCCGGGCATGGGTACTGAAATCAATACTGGCTGCGCTTGACAATTCGAAATGATAAGGGCCCGCCTGCTGGATATTTGCATATACCGCTTCCGGATAGTCGAGCTTTAGGTAGGGACGGGGCTTTGGAACTGGATTGGGTATACAGGAAACCAGGCAGCAAACAATCCCTAAACAAACAAAGAGAAAAGCTTTCAACCCGTTCATGCGGTAGGTCTTTTGATGGTCACCTTTAGTTGTTTGATACGCTTTTTGTCCATGGCCTCCACCTTAAACGAATACTGCTCAAAGGCTAGGGATTCATTTTTTTTGGGAAACCTACCCGATATTTCCAACACAAACCCGGCAATGGTCTCAGATTCTCCTTTCATCTCTTCAAAAGGGCTGGTATCTACGATGTCGAGCACCTTGTAAAAATCCTTTAGGCTGGTCTTGCCTTCGAACAGGTAATTGTTAGCGTCCAGTTTTGAATAGTAGAGTTCATCGTCATCAAATTCATCACTGATATCACCAACAATCTCTTCAATCACGTCTTCCAAGGTAATAATACCACTGGTTCCTCCGTATTCATCGACCACCACAGCCAGGTGGTTTTTCTTTTCCTGAAATTCTTTCAACAGGTCATCCAATTTCTTGTTCTCAGGGACAAAATATGGCGTCCGAATCAGCTTTCTCCAATAGAAATCCTCCTTGTGCAAATGCGGGAGGAGGTCCTTGGCATACAAGACCCCTTTGATATTGTCAATGGTGTCATCATAAACCGGATTTCTGGAAAAACCTTTCTCCACAATATTTGACACGACATTTTCAAAGCTTTCTTCAATTGAAATTCCAAAAATATCGATCCGGGGGGTCATAATCTGAGCAGTCTCCGTATTTCCAAAACTGACAATGCCTTCCAGTATCTTCTGCTCATCCCTCGTAGTTGCCTCATCCGACGTAATTGCCAAAGCCTGGGATAATTTTTCAACGGAAAGGGTAGACTGTCTTTTACCCCATTTTTTCTCTATCAGATCGGTTAGGCCCATAAGAGGGAGACTGACGGGTGTCAATGCCGTGCTCACAAACCTAAAAGGAAGGGCCATAAAGGCTGCAAATTGTAAGGGTTTTCTACTGGCGTATACTTTGGGAAGCACCTCACCGAAAAGCAGGATTGAGAAGGTTATGAGTACTACTTCCACCAAAAACCTCAACACAGCTGGCCTGAGGTTATCAAAAACATACTCACCTATAAAAGCAAACAACAATACAATCAGAATGTTGATAAAATTATTTGCAATCAGGATGGTCGCCAGTAGTTTTTGGGGTCTTTTTAGTAAGTCAACCACCAAATTGTGTCGGCTTTTTTTCGATTCGGAAGCCTTTTGCAAATCTGTCTGAGACAGGGAGAAAAAAGCGACTTCCGAACCAGAGACCAAGGCCGATAAAATAAATAGGAGCAAAAGAAGTGCTGCGGCAAAAAAGGTAAAAACATCAAGGTTGCCAGCTATCAAATCAGCAAATATAAACGCGGGGAGCGGTTCCAAGGCAATGGTGATTTAGTTATGATTAGAAAGGCAATCCATCGTCTTCGTCTGAATCCGTATTCGCTCCCTGAGCGGGCTGAACAGGTTGCTTTTCGGGAACCTCACGACGTGGTGATGATTCCATTTCATTCTTGGTTGAGAGAAAGGTCATATCAGCAACATGTATCTCAGTAGTATACCTTTTGGCGCCATCTTCTCCTTCCCACTGACGGGTCTTGATTCGTCCTTCACAGTATACCCTGTCTCCTTTGTTGAGATATTTTTCACAAATTTCAGCCAGTTTGTTCCTCACGACAACATTGTGCCACTCAGTGGTACTCACCTTTTCTCCTGTTTGTTTATTGGTATAGGTCTCATTGGTGGCCAAGGGAAAACGCCCAATACAGTTCCCTCCTTCGAAATAATGCATCTTTACCGCATCTCCCAAATGCCCTATGAGCATTACCTTATTAACCGTTCCTGCCATGCTTGCTTTGAATTTTTAACCAAATGTACTAATTTTTTGATTGATTTTGTGCAGATTCAAAAAATTATCGATGAGCCTGGGCACTGGAAATTGACCGAGGGTATCCCAGGAAGTTTCGAAAGATTTACTGTCTTCAGCAGCTACCAACCAAAACTGGGTATGGATATGCTGGTGGGTCAGTTTGTGTACGATAGGCACCTGATTAAAAAGCTTGATGCTAAAGGGCTGCATACCAAAAATAGTGGCAAACAGCTCGTCTTCGATCAACTGTTCATACGAAAGTAATTCCGGGCCTTCTATCAGGGGAAACTGGTACAGGTTTTTCCAGATACCTTGGGTTCTTTTCTCTATTCTGGTCTTGTTATTCGGGGTGGTAACCACCAGGTAGTTAAAGAACCTATGCCTAACCTTGGTCTTTTTATCTTTACGGGGCAGGCTGGCAATCAAATTGTCGGCCAGGGCCACACAACTGTCCTGTAAAAAACAATCGCCACAATTGGGCCGTTGAGGCTTGCAGACCAGCGCACCAAATTCCATCAATGCCTGG
>JASMME010000249.1 GCA_030748365.1 Lutibacter sp. | reverse complement strand
GTTACCTCCGCAATGATGCCAAGTGTCCCTTCACTTCCTATGAAGAGTGTTTTTAAATTGATTCCAGAAGCATCATGGGTATAGGGGTTGGTACGAATTATTCCTACGGGTGTTACCACTGATATTCTCTCTACCATATCCTCTATCTTTCCGTAATAGGAGGATTCCTGCCCTGCGCTCCTGGTAGCCACCCAACCTCCTAGGGTTGTGTACTCAAAGGATTGTGGAAAATGCCCCATTGTATAGCCTTTTTCGTTTAGTGCACTTTCCAGATCTGGCCCTAGTATGCCCGATTGAAAGGTAGCGGTCATATGTGTTTCGTCTAGTTCAATGAGCGCATTGAAATTACGGAGATCTACCCTGCAGTTGAGTGTTTCACGGTCTTGGATTGTAAGGGCGCCAACCACATTTGTACCACCCCCAAAAGGACTGAGTCTTATCTTGTTTTGGGAAGCTTTTTTTACAAAATAGTCAAGTTCTTCCCTGGTAGAAGGACAAAAGACAAAATCAGGTACGAGCAGCTTGTCATCGGTGTGGATACGAAGAATGTCATGATAGCTTTTTCCGACCGCAACCCTTAGCCGGGCTGCCGTACTGAAGTCAATTTTCTCAGGAGAAATGGAGGGGAAAACGGCGCGAATCTCAGCAATTTTTTCTTCTGTGTACCTGGGCAAGTTGATTGGGGCAGGTATAGTAAAATCATTCTCCCACAGAATGTTCCACCTTTCTTTTAGAAAGTTGGCCAATGCAGGGAAATCATCCAATGTATTGTGTCGTGACGGGTCACCCCATTTCCAAGGTATTTTTTTCATAGGCAATTTTAAATGACGGCACACATACCAATCTGTGTACAAATATATTTGTCACGGAGATACTCTCAAACCAATATTAGCTGTTAGTAGTTGGTCAATATCAAAGCAAAAGATTCGGGTTGACTTAACTACTTACTCAGTGGTTTAGGGATCCTTACAGTATCACTGTAAAATGGTAAAAGGGTGTCAATTTGTTTGTCTTTTTCATAAGAACCTTCATAAGGAATGGTAAATGTAATAAAATATATCAAATAAAAAACCCTGCCGTGATGGCAGGGTTTGTTTTTTGGCTGGTATTGATTACAAATGAATGACTTCATCATAGGCGTCAGCCACCGCTTCCATCACGGCTTCACTCATGGTAGGGTGGGGGTGTATCGCCTTTAGAATTTCATGACCGGTCGTTTCCAGTTTTCTGGCGACAACCGCCTCTGCGATCATATCTGTAACACCGGCGCCGATCATATGACAACCGAGCCACTCTCCGTATTTGGCATCAAAGATGACTTTTACAAAACCGTCAGGGGTACCCGCTGCCTGGGCTTTTCCAGAAGCGGAGAAGGGAAATTTTCCCACCTTGACATCATACCCTTCCTCGATTGCTTTGGCCTCGGTCAGTCCTACGCTGGCAATTTCCGGACTGGCATAGGTACAGCCAGGAATATTACCATAGTCTACTTTGTCTGTGTGAACACCGGCTATTTTCTCTACACAAGTGATGCCCTCAGCGGAAGCGACATGTGCCAGTGCTGGACCGGGTATCACATCCCCGATGGCATAATAGCCGGGAATATTTGTCTGGTAAAAATCGTTTACCAAAATTTTATCCCTATCTGTCACAATGCCTACGTCTTCGAGCCCAATCTCCTCAATATTCGATTTGATACCCACGGCTGACAATACGATGTCTGCCTCTAGTATTTTTTCGCCTTTTTGGGTCTTTACCACTGCCTTTACACCTTTTCCACTCGTATCAACCGATTCCACGGAGGCCTGGGTCATTACCTTGATACCTGATTTTTTAAAGGATCGTTCAAATTGTTTGGAAACCTCAACATCTTCCAGCGGTACCAGGTTTGGTAAGAACTCTACGATGGTTACTTCAGTACCCATGGCATTGTAGAAATGGGCAAATTCCACACCGATGGCGCCCGAGCCCACTACGATCATTTTTTTCGGTTGTTGGCTCAGGGTCATGGCCTCCCGGTAGCCGATTACTTTGTCACCATCCTGTGGTAGGTTTGGCAGTTCACGAGAACGGGCTCCTGTGGCGATGATGATATGATTCGCACTGTATTCGGTCGCTTTACCTGCAGCATCGGTAACCACTACTTTTTTCCCTGGTTTGACCTTTCCAAAGCCGTTGATGACATCGATTTTGTTCTTTTTCATCAGAAACTGAACCCCTTTACTCATCCCTGCCGCAACGCCCCTGCTTCGGTTGATGACCGCTCCAAAATCTTTGTCGATGGCGGTTGCTTTTAAGCCGTAGTCATCTACGTGTTTGAGGTAAGTGTATACCTGGGCACTCTTTAACAAGGCTTTGGTAGGTATACAGCCCCAGTTTAGGCAAATACCTCCTAAATTTTCCTTTTCAATGACGGCTACCTTGAACCCCAGTTGTGAGGCCCTGATGGCGGTAACGTATCCTCCTGGACCACTACCAATTACTATAATGTCGTATTTCATATGTGTGTACTTTTGTGTTGTTTACCAATAGTTATCTTACATTCTTTCCGGAACCTCAATACCCAGCAATAGGAAAGCCGCTTTGATGGTTTTGCCTACCCGCTCTGATAATTGTGTTCTAAATATTTTTTCGGCGGTATTTTCACA
>JASMME010000248.1 GCA_030748365.1 Lutibacter sp. | reverse complement strand
AACGGATCAAGTCGCTGGTACCACTTAAAGAGAAGGCGCGTGCTAGGAAGCAAAGGCAGCTTTTTTTGATAGAAGGAAAAAGAGAGTTATCCCTGGCCATACAAGGTGGGTATGAGTTAGAAACGGTTTTGTTCGACCCTTCAATCACCCCTCCTGAAACCCTCAGCGAACTACTCGAAAACCTACCCTTACAGCCCGAATGTATGGCTGTTTCAAGCGCCGTATACGGAAAACTCGCCCTCAGGGGCTCTACCGAAGGTATAATAGGGGTAGCAAAGGCCAAACCAACAGCCCTTTCAAGTTTGGTATTCAAAACCCCGAATCCTTTAATTCTGGTAGCAGAAGCAACCGAAAAACCGGGCAACATCGGTGCCCTACTTCGTACAGCAGATGCCGCCGGTGTAACAGCCGTTATCTTAGCAGACCCAGGGACCGACCTGTACAATCCCCAGACCATTCGATCCAGTGTTGGAGGTATTTTTACCAACCAAATCGCCACAGGAACGACCCAAGAAATCATCACCTTCCTACAGCAACATAAGATTGATATATACAGCGCTGCACTCAGTGCCTCTGTCCCCTACCAATCTGTAGACTACAAGACTGCCTGTGCCATTGTTGTTGGAACAGAGGCCACTGGACTCAGTGAGGAATGGCTTAGACAGGCCAAGCATAACATCCGTATACACATGCGTGGAAAGGTAGACTCTATGAACCTGTCTGTCAGCGCAGGAATTATTATATTTGAAGCAATCAGACAACGAAGTACCACTAGCCCGTGAATCCTATTGATACCAATGCCCAAATAAAAGATTCTATATCACGAAGGTATATTCCACAACAGTCTGTAACAGGAGACAAGATCGGGTAAAACAGCCGAGAATCATTGGAAATTTTTCTAAAAAAATCAAGCCAATTTAATTCTATAATCGTACTTTTAAACTATGGCATATAAGCTGACATTGGAAGCAGAGAACAAGGAGATCACCAAACGCTATAAAGAGCTGCTTAAGGGGGCGTATCAAACCTTTACCACCGCGGATAAAAAAAAGATCCGAAAGGCATTCAATATTGCCCTAGAAGCCCATAAAGACCAGCGCAGAAAAAGTGGCGAACCTTATATCTTCCACCCAATTGCTGTCGCCAAAACAGTGGCTTATAAGATCGGACTGGATACGACCTCTATCATTGCGGCCCTACTTCACGACGTTGTCGAAGACACGGACTACACCCTGGAAGACATCGAACAACTATTTGGGGAAAAAGTTGCCCGGATTGTCAATGGCTTAACCAAAATCTCTCACCTAAAAAAAGAACAGGACGTGTCTGTACAGGCAGAGAATTTTAGGAAGATGCTGCTCACCCTAAACGACGATGTACGGGTGATTCTTATCAAAATTGCCGATCGACTGCACAACATGGAGACCATGGATGCCATGCCTGCGGACAAACAGGTAAAAATTGCATCGGAAACCTTGTATATCTACGCACCGATGGCACACCGGTTAGGGCTGTATAATATCAAAACAGAGCTGGAAAATCTGGGGCTAAAATACACGGAACCGGATGTTTATAAGGACATCGCCAACAAGGTTACGCAAAGTACTGAACAACACAACAAGTACATCAAATCATTTTCAAAGATTGTCAAGAATTCCTTGGATGAAGAGGGATTTACTTACCAGATAAAAGGGCGTCGAAAATCAATCTATTCCATTCGGAAGAAAATGCTTACACAAGGGGTCTCCTACGAAGAGATTTACGATAAATTTGCCATTCGGATTATTTACGATTCTGACCAGAAATCAGAAAAATTTGATGCCTGGAAAATCTATTCAATCGTCACCGAAAAATTTACTCCCAACCCAAGTAGGTTGCGCGATTGGATCAGCCATCCTAAATCAACGGGATACGAATCCTTGCACATCACCGTTATGGGACCTGAAGGTCGATGGGTAGAGGTGCAAATACGGTCATCGAGAATGGATGAAATTGCTGAAAAAGGCTATGCGGCACACTATCGGTACAAAAACCGACAAGAGAATGAAAGCGGATTGGACAGCTGGCTAGACAAAATCCGTGAAACGCTGGAAAATCCGAATGCGGACGCCGTTGACTTTGTAGAGGATTTTAAATTGAACCTCTATGCAAAGGAAATCTTCGTATTCACCCCCGTTGGTGAGCTAAAAGCCTTGCCCAAAGATGCTACAGCCCTGGATTTTGCCTTTGCCATCCACACCCAGGTAGGCATGACCTGTAGGGGGGCAAAGATCAATGGAATATTAAAACCAATCAGCCAGGTACTAAAGAGTGGCGACCAGGTTGAGATCATCACTTCCAATAGCCAAAAGCCGAGTATTGGCTGGCTTGATTTTGTGGTGACTGCACGGGCAAGAGCCCGTATTAAAAATGCCTTAAAGGAAGATCAGAAAATCATTGCCGAAGAAGGAAAGGCGGTGCTTACCCGCAAACTCAGACACCTAAAGATCAACCTAGATGAAAAGGTTGTAAACGAACTGGTCAATCACTTTAACCTCAAAACAAGCCTAGACCTGTTCTACAGGATCGGCACAGGCGCTATTGACAACCAGCAACTGAAGGAATTCGTAATCAAGCGGAGCAATGCCCTGGTCAACTTCTTTAAGAACAGGATCAAA
>JASMME010000247.1 GCA_030748365.1 Lutibacter sp. | reverse complement strand
AACAATGTCTTGACAATGTACTAGGCCATGCAGGCAATGGAAGCATCATTGTCTTCCACGACAGCGTCAAGTCTTTTCAAAAACTGCGACATGTACTGCCAGCTACCCTGGCGTATTTTTCAAAAAAGGGATTTGTGTGCAAGGCCATCGACTGAGCCCTATACATACTGCTGTACCAGTGAAATAAGGGTGTTGGCATCCTGGTCTCCAGACTGGCGCCACTTCATCTCCCCGCCCTTATAAATAATAAAGGTAGGGTTGCCCTTGATACGGAGGGCATTGGCCAGCATTTCATTTTTTTCAATGTCAATCTTGATTACCTTCGCACGGTCACCCAAGGCAGCGGCCACATCACGCAAGGTACTGTGCAGTTCGCCGGCATCCGTTTCCCATTCCGCATAAAAATCAATCAAGACAGGGATGTCTGAACCAATCAACTCACCAAATTTTGTCATAACCTGGATTCTTTATTAACAAATAAAAGGCTTTGAACAAGCCATTTACCTACTGCAAAGGTAACATTTTTAATTAAAAAATACCTTTTGCGCCTCTTTTCAGGGTGATTACACTGATCTCAGGCCAGATGCCTACCCTTCCGGGAAAGGCCAAGAAACCGAAGCCCCTATTAACGTTTAAGTAGCGTGAAAAAGAGGTATAAATCCCTGCCCACTGTTTGTATACGTATTGGACAGGACTCCATTGTATTCCTGGAATCTCAATCCCAAACTGCATACCGTGGGTATGGCCGCTTAGGGTGAGCTGGTAATGGGCCTGATGGTCTTTGACCTGGGCGTTCCAATGAGAAGGATCATGGCTCATTAGGATTTTAAAATCCGATTTTTTTAGCCCCTTGGACGCCGCAGACAAATCGCCCGCTTTTTTAAAACGCAGGCCCCAATTTTCCACGCCTATAAGGGCCAACTGCTGACCGTCTTTGTCAATAAATACATGTTCATTGCACAACAACTGGAAACCTATTTTAGGATGTATGGCTTTGATTGCCTCAAAATTGGCCACCTTTTCTTCAGGACTTTTCCAGGCTATATAATCGCCATAATCGTGGTTGCCCAGCACCGAGTAATTGCCATACCTAGACCGGAGTTTTTTAAAATAAGGGATCCAGGGTTCCATTTCATCAGCGGTGTTATTGACCAGGTCGCCCGTAAATAGAATCAAATCGGCATCCTGGGCATTGATTAGGTCAATCCCGTGCGCAATCTTGGAAGCATTGTCAAAACTTCCACTGTGAATGTCTGAGATATGGGTGAGTGTAAAGCCGTCAAAGGCCGGTGGAAGGTCGTCAAAGTAAAGGGTGTGTTCGATGACCCTGTAATTGTATTTTCCCCTGAACATACCATGTAGGATTGCCGAAAAAGGCAAGGCAGCCATGCCCAGGGCCAATTTACTTATAACCGCCCTTCGCTGGGCGAAAAAAGGCCTTTCTTCAGCAGGGGAAAAGCAATGGGCAAGTGCGCGTAGCAGCCGGTATACATCCTCTCCGAACAAGACCATAAGCATTGGCAGTTTCGGCACAAAAAGGGCGATAAACAGGCCGATAGAAAACATCTGTGAAGGTTGTAGACCCCGGCTACCGTCGTACTGTGTCAGGTGATAGAACAGCTGTAGGATGCTCCCTACTGAAAGCAACCAATAGACCAGCCATAGCCACCGGTTTTTACTTAGGGTACGGACTGTTTGAAAAGCGTAGAGGTCTACCAATAAAAGACCGCCGATAAAAAAAACCCACCTCAACATGTTTGTGTCTTTATTTTTTGGCTAAATATACAGGATTTGTCAAAATTGCTTTTACCTGTTTGTCTGTATAAGCCTCAAATGTTACAATTGATTTTAGTACTTTTATGCGCACAAAATCAACAACGATTCCATGTCTTCTCAAAAACGGCTATTTCTACTGGATGCCTATGCACTTATCTTCCGGGGCTACTACGCCCTGATCAAAAACCCGCGGATCAACTCCAAAGGCATGGACACATCGGCCATCCTGGGTTTTACCAATTCATTGCTGGATGTCATCAAACGGGAAAAACCTGACCACCTGGCGGTGGCCTTTGACAAGGGAGGGTCAGCAGCGCGCAACGCCGCCTTTCCGGACTATAAATCCAACCGGCAGGAAACCCCGGAGGCCATCAAGATGGCGGTTCCCTATATACAACAGCTCCTAGAGGCCATGCATATCCCGGTCATTGAAAAAAGTGGTTACGAAGCCGATGACCTGATAGGCACCCTGGCCAAACAGGCCGAAAAGGAAGGGTACCAAACCTTTATGGTAACACCTGACAAGGATTTTGCACAACTGGTCTCCGAAAATATCTTTATGTACCGCCCCGCCCGGATGGGCAACGGGATTGAAATCTGGGGCATCCCAGAAGTACAGGCCAAATTTGAGGTGCAACGGCCCGAACAAGTCATCGATTACCTGGGCATGATGGGAGATGCCGTAGACAATATTCCCGGATTGCCGGGCGTGGGTGATAAAACTGCCAAAAAATTCATCCAGCAGTACGGAAGTATGGAAAACTTGCTGGAAAACACCCACGAACTCAAGGGAAAAATGAAAGAAAAAGTGGAAGCGAACAAGGCCCTCGGACTGCTTTCCAAACAACTGGCTACGATTCTATTGGATTGTCCGGTACGTTTTCAC
>JASMME010000246.1 GCA_030748365.1 Lutibacter sp. | reverse complement strand
TATTTTAATAAACCATTAACAACTGCAATCAAAAAAAAATACTATCCTGGACACCCTCAGAAATAACACTTTTGTATTTCAAAAAATTAAAGCGACTGTGGGGCCTACAGTTACCCTGTATGAGATTATTCCGGAAGCAGGCATCCGTATTTCCAAGATCAAAAACTTGGAAGATGACATCGCTTTGTCACTATCAGCCCTGGGTATCCGGATCATTGCCCCCATTCCTGGCAAAGGAACCATCGGAATTGAAGTGCCCAATAAAAACGCAACGATGGTATCCATGAAATCTGTCATTGCCTCCTCCAAATTTCAAAATTGCGAAATGGAATTGCCGATTGCAATTGGGAAAACCATTTCCAATGAAACCTTTGTCGTAGACCTCGCGCGAATGCCACACTTATTAATGGCAGGGGCCACCGGACAGGGAAAATCAGTTGGGCTCAACGCGGTACTGACCTCCCTCTTGTATAAGAAACATCCCGCTGAAGTAAAGTTCGTATTGGTAGATCCTAAAAAAGTTGAACTGACCCTCTTTAATAAGATTGAACGCCACTATCTTGCCAAACTTCCCGACACAGAAGAGGCCATCATCACCGATACCACCAAGGTGATCAACACCTTGAATTCGCTGTGTATCGAAATGGACAACCGCTATGACTTACTAAAAAAGGGCATGGTACGAAATATCAAGGCCTACAACACAAAGTTTACAGCACGAAAACTAAACCCCGAAAACGGACACCGTTACCTACCCTATATCGTGTTGGTAATCGATGAGTTTGCCGACCTAATCATGACTGCTGGAAAAGAAGTGGAAACCCCCATTGCGCGCCTGGCTCAACTGGCCCGTGCCATTGGCATTCACCTCATTGTGGCCACGCAACGTCCGTCTGTGAATGTCATTACCGGTATCATCAAAGCAAATTTCCCAGCCAGGGCGGCCTTTAGGGTTACCTCCAAAATAGATTCCAGGACCATTATTGACAGTCAGGGAGCTGACCAATTGATTGGACGTGGCGACATGCTATTCTCAGCCGGGAATGACCTAATCAGACTGCAATGCGCCTTTGTAGACACCCCTGAAATTGAGAAGATTACCGATTTTATAGGGGCGCAACGTGCCTATCCGGATGCACACCTACTCCCAGAATACCAAGGGGAGGATGCTGGCACAAGTATTGATATGGATATCAGTGAACGCGACGCACTTTTTAGAGACGCAGCTTTGGTAATCGTACAAGCACAACAGGGGTCTGCCTCCCTGCTACAACGCAAGCTAAAACTGGGATACAACCGGGCGGGGCGCCTGATTGATCAACTGGAAGCAGCAGGTATCGTAGGACCTTTTGAAGGGAGTAAGGCAAGACAGGTACTGGTTTCTGATGAAATGAACCTTAATCAATTACTGGACAACGAACCCTTATAGGCCAACGATGAGCAGCCACTTATAGCCCTATTCAAAAAAATAACTACATGAGAAAACCGCTTTTATTATTGGGTACCATCCTTAGCTTTTTTTGGACGTACAGTCAGGAAATCTCTCAGGCAAAGGCCCTATTGGAGGAGGTAAGTCAACAAACAGCTGGCTATACCAACATCGTACTAGACTTCGACCACAGGCTAGACAACGTGGAGGCCGATGTTCATCAACAAGCCAGCGGGCGACTCAGCCTGCAAGGAGAACGCTATCATTTGGATTATATGGGAATTGAACAGCTGTTTGACGGCCAATATATTTACCTGATTATTCACGAAGACGAGGAAGTAATCATCCAGTCTCCCGGCGATGAGGAATCGATTATGAGTCCGTCAAAAATACTCAGCTTCTGGAAAAGTGGCTATCAAATCACTATGGGCAACCTAAGTAACCTTGACAAAAGAACTGTTCAAGAACTGATCCTCACCCCTATTGATAGTGATACTGATATTGAAGAGGTAGTCATCGGTATTGATATGGACACCAAACACTTGTATCAGATTACAGAGACCGGAAAGAACAGCACCGTCACTTCTTATTTGATCCGCCACTTTAAGGTAGACCAGCCCTTGGATGACAAACAGTTCACTTTTGACCGTGAAAACTATGAAAACGAAAAGAATTACACCATTTCTGAAACTGATTAAGTACCTTGAAACGCTTTGACCTCTATATCCTTAAGAGCTTTATACAGCCTTTTTTTGCTACTTTTTTCGTGGTGGTTTTCGTGCTGGTAATGCAAGCCTTGTGGTTGGCTTTTGACGAAATTGCTGGGAAGGGAATCGATCTGTTTTTTATCCTAAAATTCCTCTGGTACCTCGCTTTGATCGTTACACCGACAGCCCTGCCAGTGGGCATCCTACTATCCGCTATCATTGCCTTGGGGAACCTGGCGGAAAATTATGAGTTTGCCGCCATCAAATCGGCTGGCGTATCGCTGAGTAGGGTCATCAGACCCCTTATTGTTCTGACGCTGTTTCTCAGCAGTATCAACTTTGTGTTTCTAAACAACGTATATCCGTGGGCTACCCTAAAACAAAAGAACCTATACCTGAATATGAAAAAGAAAAAACCAGCACTGGCACTGGTTCCAGGTATTTTCAATACGGAGATTCCTGGCTATGTCATCAAATTTGACGAAAAATACGGTGCGGAGGAGAACTTGTTAAAGAATGTACAAATAGC
>JASMME010000245.1 GCA_030748365.1 Lutibacter sp. | reverse complement strand
ATTGTAATTTCAAATTGCTGGTAAAAAGGGCGCGCATCCAGGTCGTGCTGGTAGAGTTGCTTTCCCACTACAATATCTCCAATGTTTATATCGGGTTGGATGGCACCGGCTACCCCGGTAAACAGCACTTCCCGAACAGGAAAGTCGTTGAGCAGCTGTGTGGTGGTTGCAGCGGCAGCTACTTTGCCCCAGCGGGAGAACACGATTACCACAGGTTTTCCAAACAGGATGCCCTCGAAGTAGGTGCGTTGTCCTTTTTGCCGGGTCGACACGTTTTGAAGTGCCTGCAGCAAGGCTTCTACCTCTTCCTGCATTGCACTGATAATTCCAATCATTCCGCTTGTTTTAGTAGGTAATTTTTCCGTCTTTCATGGTGAGTTTACGGTCTGCCATGTTTGCGAGTTCCTGGTTGTGCGTAACAATGACAAAAGTCTGTTTGAAGCGGTCTCGAAGATCAAAGAACAATTCGTGCAGCTTCCTGGCAGCATCAGAATCTAAATTTCCGCTCGGTTCATCGGCAAAGATTACAGAAGGACGGTTGATCAGGGCCCTGGCCACTGCTACCCGCTGTTGTTCTCCGCCAGAGAGTTCATTGGGCTTGTGTGTAAGTCGGTCAGCCAGGCCCAGTAGCGACAATAAGCTTGTTGCCCGTTCCTGGGTATCAGTGGTCTTGCTTCCAGAAATAAAGGCAGGAATACAGACGTTTTCCAGGGCGGTGAATTCTGGTAACAATTGGTGAAACTGAAAAACAAAACCAATGTGTTGGTTTCTAAACCTGGAAAGGGCACTATCTTTTAAACGCATCAGGTTTTTGCCATTGATGTTGATGTCAGTATGTTCGGTTGTCGAAGGCCTGTCTAGGGTGCCCAGCACTTGTAATAAGGTCGTTTTTCCAGCACCTGAAGGGCCCACAATCGCAACGATTTCTCCTTGTTGTATATCCAGGTCAACCCCTTTTAGTACTTCCAGGTCTCCATAGGATTTGTAAATGTTTTTTGCGCGAATCATCTCTGAGTAATAACAGCGTGAAAGTACATAATTTAACGCTTATTTGACAGTTTTGCGGCTATTTTTTGTGTGGTTTCCTTTTTTCCTTGGCCCATCGCATCAGCCGTATAGATTTTTTAAACCTACAGTAGAGACTTGGCCTGCTTTTTTTTTCTGATTTACCCTATTGAATAACAATCTGTACGGTATTTTGGGGGCCTTGGTTCCAACTTTTTTAAATCTTCAAACTGAAATTTTACAAAAGACATTTTTTTGAAAAATACGGATGGGTATTACACTTTGATTCATTACATTTGCCGGTAGTAATTTTTATATCAGAAATTTAAAATGAATTTACACGAATATCAAGGGAAAGAACTACTGAGTAGTTTTGGCGTACGTATTCAACGTGGGATTGTGTCAGATGATCCTCAGAAAGCAGTCGCAGCTGCCGAGCAGCTCGCCGTAGAAACTGGTACCGGCTGGTGGGTTGTAAAAGCTCAGATTCACGCTGGTGGACGTGGAAAAGGCGGCGGAGTAAAACTTGCGAAGAGCCTCGAGGAAGTGGCCGATATTTCGAAGGGCATTATTGGAATGATGCTCAAAACACCCCAAACCCCTCCGCAAGGGAAAAAAGTACACCAGGTATTGGTTGCTGAAGATGTTTACTATCCAGGGGAATCGGAACCCGAAGAATTTTATATGTCGGTACTGTTAGACCGTGCCTCAGGAAAAAATATGATCATGTACTCTACAGAAGGAGGGATGGACATTGAAACCGTTGCTGAGCAAACGCCCCACCTGATCTTTACCGAAACCATCGATCCTTTGATGGGTTTACAGGCTTTTCAAGCCCGTAAGATTGCCTTTAACCTCGGTTTACAGGGTCCTGCGTTGAAAGACATGGTCAAGTTTGTCAGTGCTTTGTACACGGCTTTTGTAAAGACGGATTCCTCTTTGTTCGAGATCAATCCGGTGCTGAAAACGTCTGATGAGAAAATCCTAGCGGTAGATGCCAAGGTAGTACTCGATGACAATGCCTTGTACCGTCACAAAGACCTTGCTGAATGCCGGGATCTTCGAGAAGAGAACCCTACAGAGGTTGCTGCCAATGCAGCCGGACTGAACTATGTTGATCTCGACGGAAACGTGGGCTGTATGGTAAACGGTGCAGGACTGGCCATGAGTACCATGGATCTTATCAAACAGTCTGGAGGCGAACCAGCCAACTTTTTGGATGTTGGTGGAACGGCTGATGCCAAACGTGTTGAAACCGCTTTCAGGATAATTTTAAAAGATGAGAACGTACAGGCAATTCTGGTAAATATATTCGGAGGTATTGTACGTTGTGATCGTGTGGCACAAGGTGTCATAGATGCCTATAAGAATATGGGAGATGCCATCAACGTTCCCATCATCGTACGTCTCCAGGGGACCAATGCTTTGGAGGCAAAGGAATTGATCGATTCCAGTGGACTCGATGTGATCTCTGCAACCGAGTTCCAAGAAGCTGCTGACAAGGTGCAGGCAGTACTTGCCTGATCGGTCGGATGATGATATTATCACTATAAAAAAACCACGCCTACAGGCGTGGTTTTTTTATGTAAATACTTAGGGAAAATTAGATGTCTTCAAAACTAACATCTGTAAAGTTTTCCGTATTCGATGATTCCTCTGTATCACCTGATTTATCGAAATC
>JASMME010000244.1 GCA_030748365.1 Lutibacter sp. | reverse complement strand
AAACTGTGTAGAAGAAATTTTGATCTCACAGCCCTTTTTAGAAGACGCGCTTACAAGAAATATTTTGAATTACAGCGCCCTGGCGGAAGAACTGAGAGCTCCTATTTCCAAGCTATTGCGGAAACCTGTCAAATCGGGTGCGATTATGATGGCCCTAAGGCGGTACAGCCCGCCAAAGGAAATGGCCAATAAAATTAAGTTGAACCGGATACTGCAACAGTTGGGAGACATTACGGTACGTTCTGGTATTTCTGACTATACCTTTAAGAATTCACCCAGCCTGATACAGTCTCACCTAAAAATGCTGGACCTTATCAAAAAAGATTCCCATATCTTTTACACCTTTACACGGGGCGTACACGAAAGCAATGTACTAATCAGCAACGCCCTTAAGGAAGAGGTAGAAGCACGTTATCGGGAAGAGCAGTGCACCTCGGTACAAGATGCGCTTTCCGCTATTACCATTGGCCTGCCCAAAGAAAACACCAAAATAGCGGGTTTGTACTACCAGTTTTTTAAACGACTGGCCTGGGAGGGTATCGCCCTCTACGAAGTGGTTTCTACCACCAATGAATTTACCATTTTGGTAGAAGATGCACTGGTTGATAAGGCCTTTTCTGCCATCAAGGGCTTAAAAAATTAATGATACTCTCCTATAAGAACAGCCAGGTCCACTTTTGTACAGAAGGAAAGGGAAGGGCGGTGGTCTTACTACATGGGTTTTTAGAAAACCTGAGCATGTGGGAAAACGTGGCGGCAACGTTATCGGAAAAATACCTGGTGGTTTGCATTGACCTGGCCGGCCATGGAAAAACAGGCAATCAAGGCTATATACACAGGGTAGAAGACCAAGCGGATCTGGTAAGGGCTGTACTGGCAAAACTTCGCCTTAGAAAATACGTATTGGTAGGCCACAGTATGGGGGGCTATGTGGCGCTGGCGCTGGCCAAACAATATCCTAACAATATCAAAGGGCTCTGTTTGATGAACAGTACTGCAAGCCCCGACAGTCCTAAAAAAAGACAGCACCGTGACCGGGCGGTCAGGACGGTTAAAAAACACCCTCAAAGCTTTGTCAAAATGGCCATCCCCCAGCTGTTCTCAGAAGAGAACCGGGAGCGCTATAGCACGGAGATCAAACAGTTAATCAGCGAGGCCTGTAAGATGTCGGTACAAGGCATGGTCGCTGCCCTAGAAGGTATGAAAATCAGGGATGATTTTCGCAGTGTTTACCGGGAAGAACGGTTTCCGGTCATGTTGATGGCCGGCACCAAAGACCCAGTCTTGACTTATCCTGAGCTTGTTGAACAGGTCCGTGGTACCCGGGCTGAACTACGCAGTTATCAAGGGGGGCATATGAGCCATCTAGAAAATACCGATGCCTGTATCCGGGACCTGACAGGTTTTTTAAAAAAATGCTATTCTTTCAATTTATAATACCAACCTTGCTATTATTTAGGAACGCAGCCATTTCCCAGTCCCTAAAACCGCTGTACTAAAACCCTTTCCAGCCTTGGGCAGTCAGGGCAATCTTTTGCTCGGCCCGGGTAAGCAGGTAGGCCCCCTCTCCGGCTTCAGTCATATGACCGATGACTGTTAGGTTTGGGTTGGCTTTTATCTTGGAGTAGTCATCCTGAGAAATGGTAAACAACAACTCGTAATCTTCCCCCCCATTCAGGGCAACCGTCGTACTGTTTAACTCAAATTCTTCACTGGCAGCCATTACCTGAGGATCCAGGGGTATTTTTTCTTCATACAAGTGGCAACCCACTTTTGACTGGGTACAGAGGTGCAAGATTTCTGAAGACAGTCCATCGGAAATATCAATCATGGCTGTGGGCCGAACCGCCAAGGCCGACAACAAACGAACAATGTCTTTCCTGGCCTCAGGCTTTAACTGTCGTTCAATCAAGTAGTCGTATGGGCTCAGGTCTGGCTGAGAACCTGGGTTGACCTGAAAGACCTGTTTTTCACGTTCCAGCACCTGTAGGCCCAGATAGGCCGCCCCCAAATCGCCCGACACCACCAACAAGTCATTGGACTTGGCAGTATTTCGATAAACCGCCTGGTCTTTTTCCACCGTTCCAATAGCGGTTACACTGATCATCATTCCTGTGGTAGAGGAAGTGGTATCTCCCCCAACCAGGTCTACCGAGTAGGTTTTACAAGCCAGGTGCACCCCTTCGTAAAAAGCTTCCAGTGCCTCCAAAGAAAACCGGTTCGATACGGCGATAGAAACGGTTATCTGAGTGGCCTGACCGTTCATAGCACAGATGTCTGATACATTGACCACAACGGCTTTATAGCCGAGGTGTTTTAAGGGCATATAAGCCAGGTCAAAATGTACCCCCTCTATCAGCAGGTCCGTACTTACCAATTGCTGACAGTCTTTATGATCCAGCACTGCGGCATCATCTCCCACTCCTTTTAAGGTAGAAGCCTGGCCGAGTTGGGCAGACTGGGTCAAGTGGTCGATAAGCTTAAATTCTCCGAGTTCGGACAAGCTGGTTTTGGAGGTGTTTTTATCGGAAATCATGGGGCAAAGATAGCCTTTATTATACGCATTGTCTATACGACCATAGTTTTTATTCATTCTCAATAACCGAAGAAAATCATTTTTTGTACCTATATTTGCAGTGAATTGGAAATTATTTCAGTTAACAATGATCAGGGTTTCAGACATCGCGAAAAAG
>JASMME010000243.1 GCA_030748365.1 Lutibacter sp. | reverse complement strand
GACCACAGAAACAGTTTCAAAATGTCGGAATTCCATTTCCTGTTTGGCAGTAAACAGGAAATGGAATTATTTTAGGCATTTCGACTACCAAAAAGGGTATGGAGATGAAAACAAAAAATGATCCTTAGTTCCAAAATCGGTTGTTAACGTAATAATAGGCATAAATTTTCACCTCAATTTTAAGGACAGATAAACTGTGTAAATCTTTCTAAAAAATGTTTAAAACTTCTCTCTAAAGATTTCCAGATAGTTATTTGATATTGCTAAATTTGTTATGCAAATCTAATGATTTATTCTATTGCTAGCCCATATTATTTAGACAGAACCTAATACCTTATCATTTGAACGAACGTCTTATCGAACTCACAGAAATCAATCCGAAGGACTTGTTCGGTCCCCAAAATGCGACGGTTGAAATTTTGCGGAAATACTTTTCAAGGCTAAAAATTGTGGCCCGTGGCACTACCCTTAAAGCCTATGGAGAAACAGAGGTGCTCGACGAGTTTGAAAAGCGTGTGAACATGTTGATCAAGTACTTTAACAGGTATAATAAACTCGATGAGAACAGTATCGAACGGCTACTGACTTCGAATGGAGAAGAACCCAAAGGCTCAAAATTGGCGGATGGAGTATTGGTTCATGGGGTGAGTGGTAGGCTTATCAAGGCCCAGACCACCAACCAGCGGAACATGGTGAGCGCCATGGTAAAAAACGATATGTTGTTTGCGGTTGGTCCGGCAGGTACGGGCAAGACCTATACCGCTGTCGCCCTTGCTGTAAAGGCACTTAAGGAAAAATCGGTCCGCCGGATTGTACTGACCCGTCCAGCGGTAGAGTCGGGAGAGAACCTCGGTTTTTTACCGGGTGACCTTAAGGAAAAATTAGATCCCTATATGCAGCCTTTATACGATGCGTTGCGCGATATGATTCCCTTTGAAAAACTAGATACCTATATAGAAAAAGGCATTATTCAGATTGCACCGCTCGCCTTTATGCGTGGTCGTACCCTGGACAATGCCTTTGTGATCCTCGATGAGGCCCAGAACACCACCCATAATCAGATGAAAATGTTCCTGACCAGGATGGGTAAGAGCGCTAAGTTTATCATTACCGGCGATCCCGGACAGATTGATTTGCCCCGCAAGCAGGTCTCCGGTTTAAAAGAGGCCATGCTCGCCCTAAAAGAAGTCAAAGGCATTGCCTTTGTTCACTTAGATGATAAAGATGTGATTAGGCACCGATTGGTCAAGCAAATTATTTCAGCATATAAATGTATAGAACCAGGCAATGAGTAATACCATCAACCATACTGCATTTAATTTCCCCCAACAACAATCCTATTACAAGGGAAAGGTACGGGAAGTATATACGATCAACGAAGAATTACTAGTGATGATCGCTTCTGACAGGCTTTCCGCCTTCGATGTGGTTATGCCTAGGCAAATACCCTACAAGGGCCAGATACTTAACCAGATTGCCTTTAAAATGATGGAGGCCACCAAAGACATTGTGCCCAATTGGCTTCTGGGTATTCCCGATCCGAATGTGGCTGTGGGCCAACTCTGTACGCCTTTTAAGGTGGAAATGGTCATACGGGGCTATCTGTCTGGTCATGCTGCCCGGGAATACCAGGCGGGACAACGCCGTTTGTGTGGGGTGTCGATGCCCGAGGGCATGGAGGTAAACGATGCCTTCCCGGAACCCATTATTACCCCTGCGACCAAAGCGGATGACGGTGCACACGATGAAGATATTTCCAGGGAAGATATCATTGCCAAAGGCATCGTCTCTGAGGGTGATTACGCTGTTCTGGAGCAATATACCAGGGCCTTATTTAAACGGGGTACCGAGATTGCTGCTAGAAGGGGCTTAATCCTGGTGGATACCAAATATGAATTTGGAAAGACCCGTACTGGTGAGATTGTACTGATCGATGAAATCCATACCCCGGATTCTTCCCGTTATTTCTATACGGAAGGTTATAAAGAAAGGCAGCAAGCGGGTTTGCCTCAGAAGCAATTGTCCAAAGAATTTGTTCGTCAGTGGTTGATTGCTAATGGCTTTCAGGGGCTGGAGGGGCAAACCGTTCCAAGTATGACTGACGAAAAGGTGCTCGAAATTTCCGAACGCTATATCGAACTTTATGAACACATCACAGGAGAAGCCTTTGTCAGGGCTGATCTTAGCAATATCAACGCCCGTATAGAAGACAATGTAGGGGTCTTTTTGAAAAAGTACACTTTATAACCCTCATCCCTTTTTCTCTTTAAAAACAAGATCGTAAAAACGCCCCTGTTTTTATACGGTTTAGAAATTGACTTTTTATAGGGTATGGATAGAAAGCGCCTATTTTTAAGGACCCGACGAAGTTGTAAACAAGGCTTTTTATAGCACCTTCTAAACTTGTTTTGCGAACGGTCAAAAGAACCATTATCAACAGGGAATATCTGCCACCATTTCGATGGTTTTATATATAATTTCAATGAAATAAATTGAACATAGATACTTTTTAAATAACATACATTTATTGAGTAAAAAATCGATGTTATTCCCTTGTGAAAGATAGACCATCCGCCAATTTTACATTCATATTAATCTATAAAACCAATGCGTATAACCCTACCGATTATTAAATGGGAACTCAGCCATAGTATTGTACTGATGAGAATTTTTATAGGCTGGCACTTTTTATATGAAGGTGTCATCAAGCTAT
>JASMME010000242.1 GCA_030748365.1 Lutibacter sp. | reverse complement strand
GTGAGGTCAAAACAGCGGAAGAACTGGTCTTGCTTAAAAAAGCCATTGAAATTTCTGCGATCGGACAGCTAGAAATGATGAAGGCCATGCATCCGCAGATGTCGGAAGCGGAAGCCCAGGGAGTCCATGAATTTATCTATAAGAAATACGGTGCCGAATACGAAGGATACCCTTCAATTGTCGGTGCTGGTGCCAATGGTTGTATCCTGCACTATACCAATAACCACAAACCGGAGATTGGCGATGGAAACCTGATTCTAATGGATCTCGGGGCGGAATACCGTGGGTATACTGCCGATGTAACCCGAACCATTCCGGCCAACGGCCGTTTTAGTGAAGCGCAAAAGTTGATTTACCAACTGGTATATAGGGCCCAGGAAGCTGGGATTGCCCAGGCCACTGTTGGGACTCCTTTTTACCAGCCCAGCCTTGTTACCCGGGAGATCATCAATGCAGGACTGGCTACATTGGGTATCATTGCCACCGCTGAGAGTCCTCACAATTATTATCCCCACGGAGCGTCCCACCATATAGGGTTAGACGTACATGATGCTTCCAATTTTGGCCCCTTTAAAGAAGGGATGGTCATCACCGTAGAACCCGGTATTTACATACCTGAAGGCAGTGATTGTGATGAAAAATGGTGGGGGATTGCTGTCCGAATTGAAGATGATATCCTCATCAGCCGTGAGGGTCCGGTCAATTTGTCTGCCGCTGCCCCAAGAACGGTGGAGGCCATTGAAAAAGCAATGACCCTCCCCAGTGTACTCGACAATTTTATCCTTCCGGTACTGGACTAAATCAAGCCAGTAGGTAGGCCTTTAGTGCCTCGTAATCAGCAATGCCAATGGCCTTTTTCTCCTTGTGCATAATGGCCGCGATTTGTGGTGGTAAGGCAATCGTTTGTTCCAAGACTGGGCTTACCACATCCAGGAATTTAACCGGATGGGCAGTTTCCAAAAAGATACCTTGAGCTGCGGGTTTATCAGCCAGGTATTGCTGAAGTCCCAGGTAACCCACCGCACCGTGTGGATCGGCGATATAGCCATTGTTACGGTAGAGGATCTTCATGGCTTCACGGGTTTCTTTATCGGTAAAAGCAACGGAGGAGAGGTGTTGTTTAAGGCGCTCATCGCTATGCCCGTAGATTTCCTGGATTCGTATAAAATTACTCGGATCACCCACGTCCATGGCATTGGAAATGGTCTGTTTGGAAGGACGGGGTTGGTACTTACCGGTTTGCAGGTAATTGGGAACCACATCGTTGCTATTGGTCGCTGCGATAAACTGTTTGACCGGCAAGCCCAGTTGGGCCGCCATCATGCCAGCACAGATATTGCCAAAATTACCACTGGGCACCGAAAATACCAGGTCGGCTTCTTTATCGGCTACTTGTTGGTAGGCAAAGAAAAAATAAAACATTTGTGGCAACCAACGGGCCACATTGATGGAATTGGCAGAGCTTAGGTTCTTGGCGCTTGTTAGGTCTTTGTCAAGAAAAGCGGTCTTGACCATTCGTTGGCAATCATCAAAAGTACCATCTACTTCTAAGGCCGTGATGTTTTGTCCCAGGGTGGTCAGTTGCTTTTCCTGTACCTCACTCACTTTTCCTCGTGGGTATAAAATGACCACCTCAACACCTTCAACACCTAAAAATCCGCTGGCAACAGCCCCCCCAGTATCTCCAGAGGTCGCTACCAATACCGTTACCTTGGAGTTTTGCTCCTGTTGGTTAAAATAGCCCAGGCAACGGGCCATAAAACGCGCACCCACATCTTTAAAGGCCATGGTAGGGCCGTGGAATAATTCCAGGGTGGCTACCTGCTGATCGATTTCGACCAGGGGGAAATCAAACGTAAGGGTTTCTGCGATGATGGTTTTCAGCGCTTGTTCAGGAATGTCATCGATGGCAAACTGCCGGATAAGCTCTAGGGCAATGTCCTGATTGGACATCTGTTCCATTTCTTTTAGGAATCCTGCGGGCAGCGGAGCCCATTTTTCGGGAAAATACAGGCCTTTATCGGGGGCGAGCCCCCGGACAACAGCTTCCTTAAAGGATACGCTGTCAGCCTGTCTGTTTAGACTGTAAAATTGCATACTTTTATGTTAGTAATTGAATGCCTTCTTGGTTAATTGTTGATACATGGGTTTCATAGGCAATCCCCAGGCCTTTATACACGGTCTCCATTGCAGCAGACACTTTGTGCGCGGTGTCTTTGCCTTTGCTTAAGGCAAAGACTGAAGGTCCGGAGCCAGAAATACCCGCGCCCAGTGCCCCTGCCGCTAAGGAGGCTTTTTTGAGCTGGTCAAAAGCGGGGATCAATAAGGAACGAATGGGTTCAACGATATGGTCTTGCAAAGAACGGCTTATTAGGGCGTAATCTTCGGTGTATAGGCCACTGATCAAGCCACCAACATTTCCCCATTGCCGGATGGCATCTCGCATAGGGATTTTGGTTTTTAAGAGTTCACGTGCATCGGCTGTTTTTATTTCGATCTGTGGATGAATGATGGTGGCAAACAGTTGTTCAGGTACCGGGATACCAATCACGTCCAAGGGATCATAGCTCCGCACCAGGGTGATTCCACCGAAGAGGGCAGGTGCCACATTGTCTGCGTGGGCGGCACCAGAAGCCAGCCGTTCGCCTTCCATAGCAAAGGGAACCAGGGCTTCGGTCTTATAAGGGCTTCCCAATAAGTGGTTGATACCCCAG
>JASMME010000241.1 GCA_030748365.1 Lutibacter sp. | reverse complement strand
ATAATTACTTTTATTGAATAAATAATAGCCTGGCTTATACGAAAGATTTTAAAAATACGTTTTCCAAAAAATGTAGGAGCTTGAGAAACGGTCATTTATTTATATGCCTCTTTTGTACGCAGATACTCTTGGCGCAAGTTGCCCGTAAATACGCCAATGAATTTTTAAACATCGGCGTGGATGCTGCCGCCTTTGGTATGGGCAAGGCTGTAGTGGCCTCCAGCGACAATGTCAATGCCATTTATTGGAATCCGGCCGGACTGACAGCCTTGGAAGACCTACAAGGCTCTTTGATGCACGCCAGTTATTTTGAGGGAATAGCCAACTATGATCACCTGGCCTTGGCCCTACCGGTAGATGACCGAAGCGTTCTGGGTTTTTCTCTGATACGCTTTGGGGTAGATGATATTTTAAACACCACACAACTCATAGACAGCGAGGGCAACATCGATTATAACCGAATCAGCCTCTTCTCTGCTGCTGATTATGCCCTGAACGTCGCCTATGCCCGCCAACTGGTCGCACAGGAACTCTCAGTGGGGATCAATGCCAAGATCATTCGGCGGATCATCGGTGATTTTGCAGATTCCTGGGGCTTTGGACTGGATGCGGCCCTACAGTTTGAACGCGGTCAGTGGTCCTTCGGCCTCCTACTGCGTGACCTCACCACCACCTTTAATACCTGGCGCATTGATACAGCGGCCTTGGCAGATATACAGAACAGCCTGCCCGGTGAAAACCAGTCAGCACCTGAAAGTACCGAAATAAGCCTTCCGAAAGCACAGTTGGGAGTTGCGCGGCGCTTTGCCCTAAACCGTGACCTCGAATTACTGACGGAACTGGATCTGACCCTGCGTTTTAGCCAAACCAATGACCTAATTTCCTCGAAAATACTGAGTATTGACCCAGCCTTTGGCCTTCAAATAGCCTATATCGACAGGGTGTTTTTACGGGCTGGTATTGGGAATTTCCAACGAACACTGGCCTTCGATGGAGACTATCAAACCAGTGTACAGCCCAATGTTGGACTGGGATTTCACTATAACGGAATCCATATCGACTACGCACTGACCAATATCGGTAGTGTGGGCGCCGCTTTATATTCAAATATTTTTTCAATAGTCGTGGATATTGGCTATTTTAGGCGGGTGAAATAAGCCGACCAATATGTTGCCTCCAAACCCTGCCTTAGTGGATACATCAACTCCAAATCCACTGATTACATACCTACAACTAGGAATCAAAAAAACATTCCTTTTAGGGGCGCTCCTGATGCTGTTGGTTTCTTATACCGGGCTCTATGCCCAGACAAACTTGTCAAGAGAAGCCCGTATCAGTGTCATTACCTGTGGGCCGGGTACCGAACTCTACAGCAATTTCGGACACAGTGCCTTTAGGGTACACGATCCACTCAACGGGCTTGATAATATCTATAATTACGGAACTTTTGACTTTAACGCACCCAATTTCTACCTAAACTTTGTCAAAGGGAAGCTGCAATACCAGCTATCGGTTAGTACCATCGACTGGTTTCTGCGCTCCTATTACCACGAACGGCGTTGGGTAAAGGCACAGGTCCTCAACCTAAACCCGGGAGAAGTACAAGAGCTATTCAATTTTCTGGAAAACAATGCCAAACCAGAAAACAAAGACTATCTGTACGATTTCTTTTACGACAATTGTGCTACAAAAATCGAAACAGTGCTGACCGAAGTACTGGGGGAAAAAGCCTTGTTTGGTACAGGGCATATCAAAACGAACAAAAGCCACCGGACATTGATTGGTGACTATACCCAGCAAAGCAAGTGGGGACAATTCGGTATTGACCTGGCCCTGGGCTCAGTCATTGACAAACCAGCTGGCAAAAAAGCCTATGGCTTTCTACCGGATTATATCTATGAATCCTTTAAGCACGCCCGTATCCAACGGGAAGACAAAGCGGTTCCTATGGTGGCAAAGACCCGTGATATCCTTCAATTTGACAGTCCTGAGAAAAAGGCGGGTTTGCTGACCAGTCCACTGTGTATTCTCAGCTGTATAGCGGCCTGGCTGACCTTTATCAGCTACCGGGACCTACGGAATAATAAACGCAGCCGCTGGGTGGATACCGGGCTGTATCTACTCACGGGACTGCTCGGCCTAATCCTGCTATTTTTATGGTTCGCCACAGACCATACGGCTACCCGTAACAATGCCAACCTTCTCTGGGCTTTTGCACCGAATATAGGGATGGTCCTGTTGGTAAGCCGGGAGCAACTACCCGCCTGGTTTCGCAAGTACAACCGATGCCTGTTATTATTCATTGCAGCGGTGCCCTTGTGCTGGCTAACAGGTATACAGGCTTTTAACCCGGCAATCATTCCTTTGATATGGGTGCTGGCAATCCGGTACTTGCTTCTCAGCAGGCAGTAAGTTCCTAAAGATTATACGCGTAGACTTTCCAGGGCCAGTTCATAGCCTTGCAGTCCAAAACCGGCAATGACGCCTTTGGCTACCGGTGAAAGGTAAGATACATGCCGAAAATCTTCCCGGGCATGTACATTGGATATATGCACTTCAATGACGGGGGTTTCTATCCCCTTGACAGCATCGCCAATGGCTACGGAAGTATGGGTATACCCACCGGCGTTTAGGATAATCCCCTGAAAATCAAAACCGACCTCGTGTAATTTGTCTATAATCTCCCCTTCTACATTGCTCTGAAAATAATGCAGGTCGAGATCGGGGTATTTTTCAGTGAGTTGTTCAAAGAACACTTCAAAGGATACATCGCCGTATA
>JASMME010000240.1 GCA_030748365.1 Lutibacter sp. | reverse complement strand
CATATCCTATATCGGCATTTAGACAAAGCTTTTGAGATACAAAGAACTTATATCCGCATCCTATTTTACCTGAATACCCCCTCACAAAACGACTGCTTAATTTTGTCAAAGTTCCTAGGTTGGCATACATGTAAACAGCATTCCTTTCATCTGTAAGATACAAGCGAATATCTCCATACAAAGGCGCAGAATTAAACCCTGGTTCGTGGTATCCATCAAGGCCAAATCCCATTCCAATTGATAATCTTTTTGGAACAACAAAATATCCCAAAACGACTTGTAAGCTATAGGCGTGCGCATTATCCGTGTTCAGTTTATAATTACGTTTCCCCTGCCCTGATAGGGTGATTTCATTGTTGGCCTTGTAATTTTTCATATACGAAAACTGAACGATAGATATAAATTTCTCATTTTTATCTAAGTCCTTATAATTGTGGAATTTTTGTGCTTTTATTGTTTGTGATACAATAATCAGTAGTGTGAATAAAATAGTTGTTTTTTTCATTTTATCTATGGGTTTTAATTAAAGGGATTCTTTTATTTAACGGATTAAATTATCCCTACTCAATAATGTGTTTATTTTTTTATAATCACAACTTTTCAATGTATTGTTTCAGTTGGTGTACGATAAAATTTGCTGAATCCATTCCATAACAATGCTTTTTTTTTATGTGGCATACTTCCAGTAGTTTTTGGTCGCTGTTTCTGCTTGTCCGACCTATGACCGACTAGTTTGGTTCAGAAATGCAACATGGAATACCCTATAAACAAGCAGCCTCAGTCAGCGTGTAACTGGCCACAAGTTTGGGTAGAAATAGTTTGGTAAGGGCAATTTTTACAGGTGCTAACCTATGTAAAAGGGTTTAATAAAACAAATCTTAATGATAAAAAAGAGAAGACAATCGACTGGCAAACAAAAATATAGCTATTAGTAAGGTCTATACTTGGAATATTTAATTTTTTCCGTACACCCTACAATCTTTATTCCAGGTGCTTTTGCGCCTTATAAGAAGAGCGTACCAGGGCGCTACTTTCTATATGACGAAAACCCAGTGATTGGCCTATTTCGCGGTATTTATCAAATTGTGCAGGGGTGATAAAGGCGTTGACCGGTAGGTGTTTTTTACTGGGTTGCAGGTACTGTCCGATGGTAACGATGTCTACCTTGGCAGCTGCCAGGTCTTCCATGGTTTCAATCACTTCTTGCTCCGTTTCCCCCAATCCAAGCATAATTCCTGACTTGGTACGTTTTTGCCCCTGTTTTTTGAGGTATGTCAGTACTTCCAGGCTGCGGTCGTATTTGGCCTGAATACGTACCTCCCGGGTCAGCCGTCTGACGGTTTCCAGGTTGTGTGAAATTACTTCCGGGCCTGCTGCCAGTAGCCGGTCTATATTGGTGGTATTTCCCTGAAAGTCGGGTATCAATGTTTCCAGTGTAATACTGGGATTTGCCCGCCTAATGGCCTGGATGGTCTCAGACCAGATAATGGAGCCGCCATCGGTCAGGTCATCCCTGTCTACAGAGGTAATAACTGCGTGTTTGATGTTCATCAATTTGATAGAACGGGCTACTTTGTCAGGCTCTTCCCAGTCAACCGTTTCCGGCCGCCCTGTCTTGACCCCACAAAATCCACAGGAGCGGGTACAGACATTGCCTAAGATCATAAAGGTAGCCGTGCCTTCCGTCCAGCATTCTCCCATATTCGGGCAGCTGCCGCTGGTACAAATGGTGTGTAGCTCATACTTATCTACCACCGATCTCAGTGCTGTGTACTTTTTGCCAACAGGCAGTTTTACGCGTAGCCATTTGGGTTTTTTGGCAGGAATTGGTTTGTGGGTGGTTTCTGGCATATCCGGTTTATAGGTTGCAAAAATACAAAGATTTTACAAACTGCTAAGGTACCATATACCAAAGCCAATCAAAAAAATTATCCCGGTATAACTCAGTACTTTTAAGCCTGTGGAGGGGCGTGCGTGTACAGGGGTGTGCTTTCCGCTGATAAGCCAGTAATTCATGATTGCATAGAAGGGAGCAGTCAGAAAGGAGAGGATGGTTGCGATGCTGACCAAACGGCCCATTTCCGACAAAAAGAAAGCGAGCAGGATCAGGGTACCGGCCGCCAGGAAGAGGATCCAATACCAATAGCCGTTTTTTAGGGGCCTCCTCAGCAAGAGATCGGTTGTTTTATGCATGGCCCTTGGTGAGGCATCCAGGGTGGTAATGGTTGTGCTGAACATAGTAGTAAAGGCCGCTATGGCAATCAACAGGTGCATTTCCTTACCCAGGTTGTCCGTGTAGAGGCTTACCAGTTGTTGGGAAAAGTCCAGTGCACTGTTGCTCAGGCTTGTTGTACTGTTGAACAGTACCAGTGCCCCCAGTCCTACAAAACAGACGCCCAGGATAAGGGTGCCTACATAGCCGATATTAAAATCGAAAAGGGCTTCTTTGAGCGTTCGCTTGTCCTTATTTTCGCGTTGTTTTTCCAGGGTCCATAGCGATTGCCATACAGCCACATCCAGGGGGGCGGGCATCCAGCCCAGGAAGGCAATCAGAAAACTGACCGCTACGGTGCCCTCTGGAAGTACTTGTTGAAAACTAACCGGATCAGTGGTATGGACGGTAGCAATGAACAAGGAGGCCAGCGTACTGACTGTAAGGACAAGAATGATGGCCTTCATCAATTTGTCCAGCAGTCGGTATTTTCCAATGATTAGTAACAGGAAACAGGCCAGGGTGATAAAGACACTCCAACTTACCGGGTTGCTCGTTATACCGAATAGATTGGCAGCCAGTCCTGCA
>JASMME010000023.1:8492-11511 GCA_030748365.1 Lutibacter sp. | reverse complement strand
TCACAAGACCATTCATGTCCAGGGACTTGGAGAGAGTCAACTCGCAGAACGTATTGCGCCCTGGGAAAACCAGCTGCCCTCCTTTCTCAAACTGGCGTATTTGCCTTCTTTTGGACGGGTCCGTCTGCGTTTGTCAGCCAGCGGTTCTGATCAGGCATCCCTTCGTACAGCCATTGACCAACAAGTGTCTGCCCTACAAACTCTCATTTCCGACCATATTGTTGGCTATGATGAGTCTGAAACCTTGGCTTTTGTGGTGGGAAGGCTTTTAGCTGAAAGTGGCGGGAAACTAGCCACGGCCGAAAGTTGTACTGGGGGCGCCCTTGCCAAAGACTTGACCAGTATACCAGGTGCTTCCAGTTATTTTCTGGGAGGGGTAGTGGCTTATAACGCTGCTGTTAAAACAAAGGAACTGGCGGTGCCTCAGACACTGATAGCTGCCCATTCCGTAGTAAGTGTCGAGGTAGCAGAAGCCATGGCACTAGGAGTGCAGCAGAAATTTGGGTCCGATTATGCCTTGGCTACTACCGGAAATGCCGGTCCGACCACTGACAACAATGACAAGGAAGTGGGTAGGGTATGCATTGCCGTAGCAACGCCAAAAGGCGTGGTCTGCGGTGATTTTTTCTTTGGTAAACCAAGGGAAAAAGTGATTGAGCGTTGTGTCAATAAAGCCCTTGAAATGCTGAGGATGGAAATTTTAAAAAACAACTAAAATAAGTTTGTGTAATTAGAATGAATACTATAATTTTGCATCTCGTTTGAGAACATCATAAAAGAAAAGAATTATGTCAAGAGTTTGCGAGCTTACGGGTAAAAAAGCGATGGTAGGGAACAATGTTTCTCATGCATTGAACAGGACCAAGAGAAAGTTTGGTGCCAATTTGGTAAAAAAGCGTTTCTTTATCCCTGAAGAAGACAAGTGGATTACCCTAAAAGTGTCAACTTCAGCACTGAAAAACATCAACAAAAAAGGAATTTCTGCCGTTTTGAAAGAAGCGAGAACAAAGGGATTTTTAAAAAAATAATAAGCAATGGCTAAGAATAAAGGCAATCGAATTCAGGTAATTCTTGAATGTACTGAGCACAAAGCGACCGGACTACCTGGAACTTCTAGGTACATTACGACTAAGAATAAAAAGAACACGCCGGACAGGATGGAAATTAAAAAATTCAATCCTATCCTTAAGAAAATGACCGTTCATAAAGAAATCAAATAATATTGAGTTATGGCAAAGAAAGCAGTAGCATCCTTACAAACAGGGTCAAAAAGATTGACAAAGGCCATTAAAATGGTCAAGTCTCCAAAATCTGGAGCCTACACCTTCGTAGAATCTATTATGGATCCCAAGCAGGTAAAAGAATTTTTTAGCAAGAAGTAATATTGTTGCTTACAAAGAACAGAAGCTACTTTCATTTCGTTGAGAGTAGCTTTTCTTTTTAGGTCAAAGATTGGTAACTTTGTATCATGGGTATTTTTAAAAACATATTTTCATCACAGAAGAAGGAAAGCCTAGATAAGGGGCTCGAAAAGAGCAAGTCTTCCTTTTTTTCAAAATTGTCTAAAGCGGTTGCTGGAAAGTCCAAGGTTGATGATGCGGTACTTGACGAACTGGAAGATGTTCTGATCAGTTCAGATGTCGGGGTGGCCACTACCCTAAAAATCATAGAAAGAATTGAAGCCAGGGTAGCCAGGGATCATTATTTAGGTACGACTGAACTACACAGGATATTGCGTGAGGAAATCGCTGGTTTGCTGGCGGAAACCCATACAGGCAACGAGATAGATTTCACACTGCCATCGGGTTCTAAGCCCCACGTGGTTATGGTGGTCGGTGTCAATGGGGTGGGAAAGACCACTACCATTGGAAAATTGGCTGCCCAATTTACCGCCCAGGGAAAGAAGGTGGTTTTGGGCGCTGCCGATACATTTAGAGCAGCGGCCATTGATCAGTTAGCGATCTGGGCAACGCGGGTAGGGGTACCCATTGTACGTCAGGAAATGGGCAGTGATCCGGCTTCGGTAGCCTATGATACCTTGCAGTCTGCGCTGTCTAAAAATGCGGAGGTTGTACTGATAGACACCGCAGGACGCCTGCACAACAAGGTAAACTTAATGAATGAGCTTGGCAAAATCAAGCGGGTCATGCAAAAAGTGGTGCCCGATGCCCCCCATGAGGTACTGTTGGTGCTTGATGGGTCAACGGGGCAAAACGCCTTTGAACAGGCAACCCAGTTCACCAAGGCCACCGACGTCAACTCACTGGCGGTAACCAAGTTGGACGGAACAGCCAAAGGCGGTGTGGTCATCGGTATTTCAGATCAGTTTCAGATACCCGTTAAATACATCGGGGTTGGTGAGGGTATAGATGACCTGCAGGTATTCAACAAATTTGAATTTGTAGACTCCTTTTTCAGCGTTTAAACAACCCATTTCCATAAGCCATGCGTACAAAACCTTCCAAAAAGAATAAGATCAACGTCGTAACCCTGGGTTGCTCCAAGAATGTGTACGACAGTGAGGTGTTGATGGGGCAGTTGGCTGCCAATGATCGCGAGGTAGTGCATGAAGATCCAGCAGATGATGGGGATATTGTAGTAATTAACACCTGTGGTTTTATCGCAGACGCCAAAGAGGAGTCAATCAATACCATCCTGCATTATATCCAGAAGAAGGAGGCCGGAGAGGTGGAAAAGGTCTATGTGTCCGGTTGTTTGAGTGAACGTTATAAACCGGATCTTCAAAAGGAAATTCCGGATGTAGATGCTTATTTTGGCACCCACGACCTTCCGAATCTATTAAAAGTTCTAGAGGCAGATTATAAACGTGAACTGATCGGGGAACGTCTTACCACTACACCTATACACTATGCCTACTTGAAGATTTCGGAGGGCTGTGACCGTCCTTGTTCATTCTGTGCCATTCCGCTGATACGGGGTAAACACCGGTCAACTCCCATAGAAGCTTTGGTAACTGAAGCTACCAAACTGTCAAAAAAAGGTATCAAAGAATTGATAC
>JASMME010000023.1:4040-8482 GCA_030748365.1 Lutibacter sp. | reverse complement strand
TGATACTTATCGCCCAAGACCTCACTTATTACGGACTCGATATTTATAAAAAAAGGGCCCTGGCCGACCTGTTAAGCGCCCTGGTAAAGGTAGAAGGAATCCAATGGATTCGCCTGCATTACGCTTTTCCTACCGGCTTTCCAATGGACGTACTTGATCTGATACAAAAGGAACCGAAAATATGCCATTATTTAGACATTCCCCTGCAACATATCAACAGCCAGCTACTGGCTTCCATGCGAAGGGGAACCAACTATGAAAAGACCACCAATCTGATTGCAAAGTTTAGGGCTGCTGTTCCAAAAATGGCCATCAGAACCACCTTAATCGTTGGCTATCCGGGAGAAACAGCGGATATTTTCCAGGAATTAAAATCCTGGGTTGCACAGATGCGTTTTGACCGACTGGGGGTCTTTGCCTATTCCCACGAAGAGCAAACCCATGCTGCTACGCTGGCCGATGATGTTCCGGAATCAGTGAAACAGGCACGGGTTAGTGAAATCATGGACCTACAAGCCCAAATATCCTATGAGCTAAATCAGGAAAAGGTAGGAAAAACCTTCCGCTGTCTCATTGACAGAAAGGACGGGTCTTATTTTATAGGAAGGACCGAATTCGATTCGCCAGATGTTGACAATGAGGTGTTGATCGATGCTGCCCAATTCGACGTAAAAGTGGGCGCATTTGCACAGGTAAAAATACTTTCTGCTACCGAATTTGACCTGTACGGTGCCCCTGTCTAATACAAAATCATCCCTTTAGGAAGCTTCTCGCATTGGCTAAAAAAGAACCGCATTGGCAACAAATAATTTGCCGGTTATCCAAAACGAGCGATACAGTGGGTTGTCTACCATATAGACGACTTGTCCCTTGCCCATTCTTTCAATTCCCAGTAACAGGGATTCTGGGATGGATTGCATGGCCTTATTCCCTACAATACCAGCAATGTTTCGGGTGTATTTATCGAAATAAGCCACGTTTTCACCCGCTTCTAGGTAGGCATAGGACTGGTCGTTCCGTTTTAAAGAGTAATAGGTGGGTTGGTAACCAATAGCCAGGGGATGACTCGTATCTACCTTGCTGTTAAAGATACTCCCAGGAACAGTCATTTCCAAGAATTTACGCTCCCTGTCTTTATAAGGAACCAACTCCAGGTCAATATCGGCAGTCTCTTTCCGTTTTAAGGCATAGTCCTCACGGTCGGCAAAGCTTTCGAGTGCATTTTCAATAAGGATCAGTTTCCCGCCCCGGGCAACCCATTGACGAAGTTTTTTATGGAGCGGTTCATTTAGGATGCTATGGTACCAGCCGTCGGGGAGGAGCAACACATCGTAGTCAGTTATATCGAGTCTGTTGAGGTAGGCTGTATTCAGTACGTGTAATGGGTAGTTGAGTGTTACCTCAAAAAAGTGCCAGATTTCTCCAAAACTTAGGGAGGAAACCCCCTTTCCAGCCAGTACACCGACCTTTTTCTTATGAATCTTTTCGACATGAGAAGACCCAAAACCACCTCCTTTTTCCAAAAAACCAGAGCCAACTGAATTCAGTTGTCGCTTGTGTTTACGGGCAATTTTCTCTAAATTTTCTGCGAAGTCAGGGGGGGTATTATCCCCGCGTAATAGGATCAGGCTGCCAGCTGGATAGTCTGTGCCTTCCAGACTAAAAGGTTTTTTAGTATACCGAACGACCATCTCTTCCTGAAGTAGTGCGCTGAGAAAGGCGGCATCGTTTAGGCTGTTCCATTTGTGTAGGTAGGCATGGGCCTGTTTGTTTATAGACACTGGCTTTTTGTTGCTGTTTTTAGGGCTTGAAGTAGGTACCAGCGACTTTGAGGCCAGGGCATCGAGTCCGTACGCATAGGGCAACGACCAGGCCGTTATATCATAGGTGAGTGAGTCTGTCACCAAGGTATTGGGTTCAAACAGTACCTTGACCATTTTCCCCTTGGGTTGGTTTACACTTATTACGAGGTCGTTGTTGTTAACAGCCCTTCTTTTTTCCAGGAGGCTTTGGTAATCATAACCTTTTACAAAACCCTTCTTGGCATACTGATAAGTAATCTCGTGTTTATCGAGGAGCGCTTTCAGTTTATCCAGGTGATCACGGTTGTTGTTTTTGATGACATAACTCTGATAGGCAAAGTGTTTGTTTTCGTGGAAAAAACGTTGGAATTCCCGGGTCAATCTATCGGCATTTTTTACGGAAACTTCCACTGTTGAAATTCCGGCCTTTGTATGGTGTGCAATCCGGTCTTTTAAGCTGAGTATGCTTCCTTCTTCGGTCCTTACCCCCAGTCCGGCCCTACTGCCTCCGGCTTGTTCATAGGTCATGCCGATGGCGCCCAAAAAAGTAGGGTAGGTATCACCATAGCTGGGGTAGAGGAGGTCGAAGTGTTCTCGGGTAAAATACCGCCAGCCTTCCCGGTCGAAATGGCCTGCATTGTGGCGGCCTATTTCCCGCTGAAAATCCTTTTGCCAGTCACTGATTACCTCGTGGTAGGGAGCTGCTGCTGGTGCAAAATAATACGGCTCGTTGATGCCTTGTTCGTGAAAATCAACGTGTATATGAGGCAGCCACTGGTTGTAGATGCGGAGGCGCTGTTGGGATTCTATTTGCGTAAGCCACGCCCAGTCCCTGTTCAGATCAAACAGGTAATGATTTGCCCGTCCTCCGGGCCAGGGTTCTAGGTGTTCCCAGGTATTTTTCGAGGAATTGTAGGGAGTGTTCTGCATTTGGTTGTACCAGTTCACATAGCGATCCCTACCATCAGGGTTGATACAGGGATCAATAATCACCACTGCCTTTTCAAGCAAGTCCTGTTTTTCAGTTACCAGCTCATACAGGGTTTGCATGGCAGCCTCTGTACCAGAAGATTCATTGCCGTGTACATTGTAGCTGAGCCATACAATAGCAATGGGCTCATCAGCAGCGTTTCCTTTGAGTAGTCCTGTTCGCATCAAATTGTTTTCGCGGATCTCTTGGAGGCGTGCCATATTTTCCTTGGAAGAAATGTAGGCAACATACAAAGACCTTCGTTCATGGGTCTCACCGTATTTTTGTAATTCTACGTTTTCCAGTGCTTGGCTTATATGGTTGAAATAGTCCACCACCTGGTGGTGTCTTGAAAAGTGTGTACCCAGTTCATAGCCCAAAAATTCAGTAGGAGATGGTATCTGTTGGGACCATAGGCTTTCTGTAAAAAGCACACAGACTACTATGGATAAAAAAAATATTTTTTTCATATGAAAAGACTTTAGCAATGCTAAGGTAGTTAGTTTGCTATAACTAGGAATATATTATCTACGTTAATTGATGTATTATTTTGGTATTTGACTATGAAATCTTCTTTTTTTAAGCCTCGATAAACAATCAAAATTCCTTACTTTTATTGAAAATTTAAGATATGGGTACCCCTTTTTTTTCTGAGGATGGCCAGACTTTTGACTTTGGAGAACACTGGAACAAGGCCTATCAGAAAACCCCTCTTAAGGACTTGGGCTGGTTTGAAGAACAGCCCCTTCCTACCCTAGAGCTGATTGATGCTTGTGGTTTGTCTAAGGATGCTTGCATCTTCCATGCCGGTGCTGGTGCTACAACCCTGATTGGGGAATTGTTGCACCAAGGGTATACCAACCTTATCGTCAATGATATTGCCGCTGCGGCCCTGACCGCTTTAAAGAACGACCTGCCTTTTTATAAGAAGGCACAGGTTCGTTTTGTCGTTGATGACCTTACGCAACCTTCCGCCCTGTTGGATAGTAAGCAGGTCGATTGTTGGCACGACCGGGCTGTATTACATTTCTTTACGGAGGAATATCAGCAGCAGGCTTATTTTGGACTGCTTAAGCATATGGTCAAGACAGGCGGCTATGTATTGTTGTCTGAATTTAGCCTGGAAGGGGCAGCCAAATGCTGTGGCCTTGAGGTATTTCGTTATGATGTAGGGATGTTTCAGGAGCGTTTAGGACCTTCCTTTACACTGTTAAAATCCTTTCAACACACCTATATACAACCTTCCGGGCAGCCCCGTCCGTACATTTATGCCCTGTTTCAAAGAACTGATGACTGATGAGGAAGCTCGCTGATATTTCCCTGGCTGATACCAGCCGTTATTCAAAACTGATTTGTGATTACCTGAACGGTGAGGCATCCTTACGTCCTTTCTACGGGCATTTTCCCAATCTGGCAGGATTTAAGCGTCAGCTTGCCCATAGAAACAAGTTTGATCCATTAGTACGAGATGTGTTGGTTAAAAGCCTGCAAGAACAGTACCTATCCTGCCCGCCCTCGGCGCTAACAAAAACCAATATTCAGGCCCTTGCAAGTCAAGATACCTTTACAGTTACTACCGGTCATCAGCTTACCTTGTTTACGGGCCCGATGTATGTGTTTTACAAGATTGTTTCCACCATCAACCTGGCCAAACAACTGAAAGCGGCTTT
>JASMME010000023.1:263-4030 GCA_030748365.1 Lutibacter sp. | reverse complement strand
CATCGGTAGTAACTGCCATAGGACTAGATCATACTGATTGGCTTCCTGAAAATGAAAGAACAATCGATAAAATTATTTTTGAAAAAACCTCTTCATTATTAAAATCAAATATAATTATTTCCAAACAAACGTCTAGATACATATTAGATAAAGTTAAATCTTCAATTAAAGAGAACAAATCAAAAAAAATAATATTTAATGATCATTATAATTATTACACAAATGAAAATAATTTCTTTGATTATGAAGACGCTAAACTGGTATGGGATCGGGCTGCTTCCGGAGCAGTTGGCAGGTTATCCACAGCGGGTCTTGAGAAGGTATGGGAGGTATTTGTCGCTCAATTACCGCCCTCGACGGCCGCGAAGGAACTCAAGGATTTGTTCCAAAAAGCCTATTTAGAACACGAAACCTTGGCAGCGGCCAATCGCTACCTAATCAACGCCTTGTTTGGCGCCTATGGGCTGGTAATCCTTGATGGCGATGACCGAAACTTAAAAGCGCTGATGCGTCCGGTGATCGAAAAGGAACTGCTTGAAAAAACCTGTTTTACAGCGGTAAGTAAAACCAATAAGCTGTTAAAGGACCGCTATAAGATACAAGTCAATCCACGGGAGACCAACTTGTTTTACCTAAAGGATGGTTTGCGTGAGCGCTTAATCTTAGCGGGTGATCACTACCAGGTCAACCGTACAGATCAGGTATTTTCCAAAGAAGCCCTGTTACAGGAACTAAGCGATTTTCCCGAACGTTTCAGCCCCAATGTGCTGATGCGGCCTCTGTATCAGGAGCGGATCTTGCCCAACTTGGCCTATATAGGGGGGGCTGGTGAAATTTCTTATTGGTTGCAGTTAAAGGCCTGTTTTAAAGCTTTCCAAACCCCTTTTCCCCTCTTGGTGCTACGCAATTCAGTATTGATGGTTGCTGAAAAACAACAGCGCAAATTACAGCGATTGAACATAGATTTTCCCTCCCTGTTTTTAGACCAGGAGAGATTGGTCGCCATGACGGTAAAGGACTTGTCAGACATTTCTCTCGATCTTTCCGTGCAGCGTAGGGCGGTACAGGCGGTATTTAAAGACCTGAAAAGGCTGGCAACTAAGACAGACCCTTCATTCACAGGGGCGGTCAATGCCCAGGAAAAAAGGCAATTAAACGGACTTGATACCCTGGAAAAAAGATTGCTAAAGGCCCAGAAAAGGAAACTTTCTGGAGAAGTTAAGCGGATAAGGGACTTGCATCAAGTGCTTTTCCCCAATGGAAAACTACAGGAACGCTATCGGAACTTTACGACCTATTATTTGGAAATGGGGGATGGCCTGATCCCGGAGTTGATGTGCCACCTAGATCCTTTCTCAAATACCCACACCCTTCTAGCGTATTAGCCGACTACCACTGGGCATACCTTGCTTATTTTTCTGTACTGTTAAGGCAAAGTACTTTTCTGGTATGATATCTGATAACAGAAGGTGCTCCTTCTCCTGTTAATTTAGAGGGAGGCTTTATTGGGAATCTGATCCATAGCATGTTCTGCAATGGCGGTGATGGAAAGAGAAGGGTTTACCCCTGGATTGGCAGAGATCATAGCGCCGTCAATGACATACATATTTGCATAGCCGAAAACCCGATTCTGCTGATCGATAACGCCTTCGGAGGCATCTTTTCCCATGACTGCTCCTCCTAGTATATGGGCTGTTGAGGAAAGACCCATTAGGGTTTCCAAGCCAAAATTGCTAGGTTTTCCTTTAAAAATGGCTGCAAATTTTTTAGCCAATTGGATAGAGACTGGAATATTTGGGCTGGGTTTTTTTCCACTGCTCACTACAGAAACCATTTTCCCGAAAAGACCCCGTCGGAAGCGTAAGGTACTGTCGAGGCTTTGCATAAAGAGCAGTGTGACGGTTTTTTCGGCCCAAGGATTCAGCCAGTAAATTTTCAGGTAGCTAAAGGGGGCTCGTAAGAAATTCCAACCCATTTTTGTCAACCTAGAAAAAAGAGTATTCCCACTGCCCAGGGGTAGGTGCAATAACTTCCAGAAGCCGGATCCTTTTCCATACCGGCAAATTTCGAGGTGACTGTTCTCATCGGTGTGTAATATGCTTCCTATGGCCACCCCTTTGCTGGCATCAATCTTTTTATCCAAGCTGGATACACTGATAAGCGTTTCATTGTTTGTGCGGATGTCATCCCCTAATTTTGATGAAAGATTTGGGAGTGATTCGCGTTGTAATTTTAACAGGAGTTTGATACTTCCCAAAACACCTCCCGAAAAAATAACTCCCCTGCTACGGAAGGTATTTTTTTGTGTAAAGAAAGCGGTGCTATCCTTGGTGAAAATTTCATACCCCTCTGTGCCATTTTCACCAACAGGCCTAACATCGTAGACCTCCTGTTCTGCCAATATGGTAGCGCCGAGTTGTTGGGCTAGGTAGAGGTAATTCTTGTCCAGGGTGTTTTTGGCATTGTGTCGACAGCCGGTCATACAAGCGCCACAAAAACAACAACCCGATCTTTTAGGCCCTTTTCCGTCAAAGTACGGATCAGCTACTTCTTTGTCTTGTTCACCGAAATACACCGCTACTTTAGTAGTGTCAAATTCAGTTGGCCTGCCAATTTGTTCGGCCAATTTTTGTAGGGCAATGTCACCATCAAATAATGCTGGATTTTTAGTGGCACCGAGCATATGAAGGGCTGTTTGGTAATAGGGTTTTAACACCTTCTCCCAATCTTTTAGGCATGACCAGCTCCCCGTTTTGTAAAAAGCTGTCTTGGGTATTGGCAGGGTATTGGCATAAACCAGGGAGCCTCCTCCTACACCAGCGCCTGATACAATGCTGACATGTTTAAAAATAGATAATTTCATGATACCGAAAAGGCGTAGACCTGGCATCCACAACCACCGTTTTAGATTCCAGTTGGTTTTGGCAAAGTCACGGGAATGATACCATTTTCCTTTTTCGATAACCAAGACCTTATAGCCTTTCTCAGCAAGTCGCAAAGCACTGACTGAGCCGCCGAATCCGCTTCCTATTATCACATAATCATAGTTGGTTTTCTCCATCATTTTTATTGTAAACAGTTGACTTACTAAAAGTACAAAAATTAAGTATAATTTAAGAGAGAAAGGTTATTTTGCTTTGTAAGCATTTGAGGTTTATAGGGGTCTCTCCAATATATTCACCATCCATTTCGATGCCAATCTCTTGTGAATCGGCTGAGGTGATTGTGATTTCTTTACAGCGGTGATATCTAACTTCCGGATGGCTTAATTTTCTACAGCTTCTTAGGGTGCCTAGGTTTTTGAAATAATCTAACAACCCCAGATTTCCAATTATCACCAGGGAAAATTTACCATCAAATAAATCCGCATTGGGAGCTATGCCCAACCCATTGCCAAAATACCGACCCTTTGCCACCACCAAATTAATCATCTTTCCTTCCCAGAAGAAGGACTTATTAAACGCTTTTATCCGCCGCTTTTTATAGAGAGCAATCGTACGGATTATTGCCCAGAAATAAGAGATTGCTGCTCCCAGCCACCTGGGGAGTTTCTCTTTAATTTTTACAGCCTCTGCTCCCATTCCAACATCAGTGATGTTCATAAAGAAACGGTGTGACATCTGTTGATTGACATGCTGAAAGCGGACCCAGCCCACATCTAATCTTTGGGTAGTACCCTTGTCAATGAGTGCTTTCAGTATGGTAAGATCTATTTTCGGGTATAGGGATTTTACAAAATCATTAGCACTTCCTGCGGGTAGAACCCC
>JASMME010000023.1:0-253 GCA_030748365.1 Lutibacter sp. | reverse complement strand
TTTTATCTTTTGCACTGCCGTCCAATCATAGGCTTCCGGTTGATTGCCCGCCCCTAATTTATAGTAGGCTAGGAGGCCGTTAACTCCTTCGTTCAGCGAGCCGTCTCCCCCTACAAACACTAAGTGGTTACATTGACTGCTAAGGGCTTTTTTACAAAGGCTGTTGAATTGCCCCGCAGATTCCGATACATAGGTTCTCGATTTATAACCCGAAAATAACCCGTTAATTGCATTGACCAGTTTGAGATGGTTT